>CAZSJP010000598.1:0-3473 GCA_964606675.1 uncultured bacterium | reverse complement strand
CCTTGACGCCGACGAACCGAGCCGGCTTCACCAGCGGTGATTGCATCGTGGAATCTCGTCAGAACGGCGCGTCTTCGTCAGCTTCGGGCGACGATTCGACGCCGGCCCGCTCGAGTTCTTCTTCGGGCGCAAGGGGTTCGAACAGGCCGAATTTGTCGACCCATAGCAGCGGTACGCGCCCAGTGGGACCGTTTCGCTGCTTCTCGATCAGGATCTCCGCGAGGCCCTGGAGCGAGTTGCCCTCGTGGTCCTCCATGATGCCATAGTACTCCGGGCGGTGCACGAACATCACCACGTCCGCGTCCTGCTCCAGCGATCCGCTCTCCCTGAGATCGGAGAGCTTGGGCCGAGTATCGCCACGTTTCTCCACCTCGCGCGTGACCTGCGAGACCGCTATGACGGGCACCTTGAGGTCTTTGGCGAGCGTTTTCAGGGCAGCGGATATCTCAGCGACCTCGAGCGCACGGCTCTCGACGCGATAGGTAAGCCGCATGAGCTGTATATAGTCGACGATTATCAATTGCGCGTTGTGCTCATGCACCAGCCGGCGGGACTTTGCCCGGACCTCCAGCGGCGAGAGCCCAGGCGTGTCGTCGATGAAAATCGGAGCGTTGTTGAGGGTCGTGACGCCTTTGCTGAGTCGGTTCCACATGGCTTCGTTCAGCCGACCGGTGCGCACCGACTGGCCGTCGACCTCGGCCTGAGTGCAGAGAAGCCGCTGAGCGAGCGCTTCGGAGGACATCTCCAGCGAGAACATGCCCACCGGTACCTTGTAGTTCACCGCTGCGTTGCGAGCGATGTTGAGAACGAATGCCGTCTTGCCCATGCCGGGCCTGGCGGCTACGATGACTAGCTCCCCCTTCTGGAAGCCGGCGGTCAGGCTATCCAGATGCTCGAATCCCGTCGGCACACCCGTCACGCCGCCATCATGCTGGCTCACGGCTTCGATTTGCTCGTAGGTCTCGTGCATGATGGGCTCGATGTGGCTGAAACCTTCCTTCCACTTGCCCTCGGCCACACTGAAGAGCTGATTCTCGAAGCGCTCGATTGTCTCGTGTACATCGTCGGTAATGTCGTAGCAATCTGTCACCAGCTTGCCGCCGAGTCCGATGATCTTCCGGCGCATGGCCTTCTCGACCAGATACGTGGAATGGTACACAACGTTCGCGCTCGTCCCGACGCTTGCGGCCACGTCGGCGAGATATGCAGCGCCGCCGCATTCCTCCAGCACGCCCTTGCTCTCCAGATCCTCGCACAGGATCGTCAGATCGACAGGGCGATCCGCCTCGTAGACGCGGACGATGGCGTCGAATATCTCTCGATGTCGATTGCGGTAGAACACCTCACGATCGATCATCGCGGTGGCCCTGCTGACCGCGTGGCGGTTCAGCATCATCGCCCCGAGAACCTGGCGCTCCAAGTCTATCGAGTGCGGAGGTATTCTGTCCTGGCTCGCAGCATCGCGTGTCGGCCTGGCGACTTCTTCCACGTCGACCACCGGCGCTGGCTCATCGATGTATGTCATCAGGGCCTCTTCAGGAAATCGGGATGCGACCGGCTGTTCCGTACCGTCAAATCTACGACGTACTGACCGATCTGACACGATCGGCTGCGTTCAAAGGACCAATAGTGCCGACGTCCGGCGTGCGCACCTCAGAGCTCGACGCCGTCCAGCTCGTAGCGGAGCAACTTGAGGTCGTCCCACGCATCGCGCTTCCAGGCCGGGTTGCGCAGAAGGGCCGCCGGGTGGTAGGTGACGATTACTCTGACGCCCATCCATTGGTGCCACCTGCCTCGCAGCCGCGAGAGTCCCTCGCTCGTTTCGAGCAGCGTTTGGGCCGCCACCCGGCCGAGCGCGCAGACGAACCTTGGCTTGACAAGCCTTATCTGGTGTTCGAGATACGGCATGCAGGTGCGAATCTCGGTCGGCAACGGGTTCCGGTTGTTCGGCGGTCGGCACTTGAGAATGTTGGCAATGTAGACGTCGTCGCGGCTGAGTTTCATGGCGTCGATCATCCTCGTCAGCAGCTGGCCGGCGCGGCCGACGAACGGAATGCCCTGCGCGTCTTCGTCCGCTCCGGGCGCCTCGCCAATGAAGAAGATGTCGGCATCCGGGTTGCCGACGCCGAACACGAAGTGCTGACGGGCCTTACCCAGATCGCATCGCGCGCATCCACTGATGGCCTCGCCGAAGCTCTCCAACGAGAGGCCGCCCCATATCGCCGGGTCCGGTATGGTGTCCGGGAGGTCGGGCAAACGCTGGTCGGCGCTTGCGTCGTATTCTATCGGGACCTCGGAAACGACTTCGCCAGGGGTCGGCACCGGCTGCACGTCGGGCTCAGGATCGGGTGCTGGTTCTCGCTTGGGGGGAGGAGTGTCCTTCGCCTCGTCGCCGGCACTCGCCATCGGCTGAGTCGGCGACTTCCGCGACGTAGTGTCCGCCGGTTGCGACGGACGCACGTCGAGCGCGCCCAAGGGCGGCGACGGCCACATCCGGTCGCCAAGTTCCTCGCGCTGCGACACGAAGCGCCCGGCGAGGCGGGCCAGTTCCTCTCTGTCAGCCATCGGCTTGCGCCTCCGCTACGTCTCGGGCATCAAGTATCGTGACTACTCGTTCCCAGATCTGCAGGGCAACGTCTTCTTTGTCCATGAGTTCCAGCTCCGTCACGGCGCCGTCTCTATCGAACACCGTCACGCGGTTGGTGTCCGCCGCGAAACCGGCATCGCTCTGGCCGATCATGTTGAGAACTGCGAGGTCGAGCCCTTTCCGGTCGATTCGGTCGCGAACCCTCTCGTGGGCGGCGGATTCGTCCGTCTCCATCGCGAATCCGACGACCACCTGGCGCTCGGACTTGCGCCCGGCCACCGCGCTCAGTATGTCCTGCGTGGCTTCAAGCCGTATCGAAATCGGCGTACCGGGATCGAGATCCAGCTTCTTGATCTTCTGATCGGCAACGCTGGCCGCGCGGAAATCGGCGACTGCGGCCGCCATCGCCAGAGCGTCGACTCGCGGCAAAGCGTCGAGCACCGCGTCGCACATCTCGCGCGCAGTCTCGACTGGCACCGAGTCGGCGCCGGGGGGCAGAGCTACCCCGAGCGGTCCATGGATGAACGTTACCTCGGCACCGAGCCCCACGGCTGCGCGCGCCAGAGCGACGCCCATCTTTCCAGTCGAGCGGTTGGTCAGGATGCGCACGGGGTCTAGTGGCTCAGGCGTGGGCCCGGCGGTCACCATCACACGTCGGCCGGAAAGGGGGCCGACGCGCGGCAATGCACGAACCAGATGGTCCATGACCTCGGCTGGTTCGAGCATCCGTCCTTCGCCGACCTCCGGCTCCGCCATGGGGCCGAAGCCGGTCGGCGTCACGACGTGGCCAATCTGGCCCAGCGTCTCGACGTTGCGCCGGGTTGCGGTCGCTTGCCACATGACCGAGTTCATCGCGGGGACCAGGACGACGGGAGCGCTTGTTGCC
>CAZSJP010000597.1:0-3473 GCA_964606675.1 uncultured bacterium | reverse complement strand
TCGCACGTCTCAATGTCGACGCGTTTGAGCAGGTCGGACTCGGTGAAGATCCCGGCGGGCTTGCCATCTTCCACGATGAAGACCGCGCCGTGCCGATGCTCTCGCATGAGCGCCACCGCTTCCTCGACGGTTGCCGAAGACGGTAGCAGGAGCGGCTCGGCCGGGTCCAGGTCTGCCAAGGTGACCTCTACGAGATCTCTGGCGGCGCCGTCGGCGCGCGATTCGGGCAGGTCGAGCCCTACCAAGGAGGCGTGACATTGGCCGCAATGATCCGCACCGGCGATGTTCATGTAACCGCAATCCGGGCACCTCATGGGCACCTCCTTAGATTCGATGGTTCGTGCGCTCTCCGCGCGACGATGGCCTTCTAGGCGACGTCCCAGGTGCTACTGCCCTGCAGCAGATCTTCGATAGTTCCTTCGCCCGAACTCTCGTGGGCCTCCGCTATCTGCGCGTGTACCTGCTCCTCGTACGTCGGTTTCTCGACAGCGCGAAAGACCCCGACCCGTACCGGGAACACCGGAAAATGCATCTGGGTCAGCATGTACGCAAGTGCCGCGCTCGGAGCACGCTCGTCGTGCACCCAGACGTCTTCCTCGGTGACGCCGTCATCGCCGATCGTCGCGACCCGCGGCACGGCTCCCGTCGAGACAATTCCCTTGTCGCGGTCCTTGCCGAACACCATGGGCTTGCCGTGTTCCAGGTAGAGCACGTTGTCCGCCCGCACTGCTTTGGCGGTGAAATCTTTGAACGCGCCGTCGTTGAAGACGAGGCAGTTCTGGTACACCTCGACGAAAGACACGCCCTTGTGCCGTGCGGCGCGTTCGAGGACGTATCCGAGGTGCTCGGTGTCGGCATCCACCGACCGCGCCACGAACGTCGCCTCCGAGGCAATCGCGATGCACAGCGGGTTGATCGGCTGCTCGACGGTGCCCATCGGGCTGGTCTTCGTCTTCTGCTGCAGCACCGACGTCGGCGAGTATTGTCCCTTCGTCAGCCCGTAGATGCGATTGTTGAACAGGACGATGTTTATGTCGATGTTCCGCCGCATCGCGTGGAGCAGATGGTTGCCGCCGATCGACAGACCGTCGCCATCTCCCGTCATCACCCATACCGACAGGTCGGGATTGGCCAGTTTGAGGCCGGTGGCGACCGTGGGCGCCCGCCCGTGGATGCTATGGAATCCGTAGGTATTCATGTAGTAAGGGAACCGGCTCGAGCAGCCGATCCCGGACACGAACACGAATTTCTCCCGTGGAATCCCCAGCTTCGGCAGCACTTTCTGGCACTGATAGAGAATCGAGTAGTCGCCGCAACCCGGGCACCATCGAACCTCCTGGCCGGAGACGAAGTCTTTGCGGTCCAGCGTCACGTCGAGTGGCGGGCCGCTGTCTGTCTGTTGCATTGTCATTGTCCCTCACAAGAGATCGCTGACACGCTCGACGATCTCTCGAATGGTGAACGGCCGGCCCTTCACCTTGCCGAAGGGAAGCACGTCTATCAGATGGCGAGCCCTGATGAGCGTCGAGAGTTGCCCGAGGTTCATCTCGGGCAAGAGCACCTTCTCGAACCGCCCGAGCACGTCGCCGAGGTCTCGCGGCAGCGGGTTCAGATAGCGCAGATGGGCGCTTGCGACAGGCTTGCCCTGCTCACATAGCTGGTCCACCGCCGAGGTTATCGCGCCGTAGGAGCTGCCCCATCCAAGAACCAGGATCTTGCCCTCGGAGTCGCCATGGATCTCGATTGGTGGGATTTCGTCCGCCACGCGTTCGACTTTCGCCGCGCGCAGCTCGCACATCTCCTGGTGGTTCTCCGGGTCGTAGCTCACGCTTCCGGTGATGTTGGCTTTCTCGAGGCCGCCGATCCGGTGTTCGAGGTTCGGCGTGCCCGGCACGGCCCACGGACGAGCCATAGTATTCTCGTCGCGGTCGTATGGTCTGAACGTCTCCGGGTCGGTTGCGTAGCTCACCGGTATCTCCGGAAGATCGTCCGGGCTGGGGATGAGCCACGGCTCGGCTCCGTTGGCCAGGTACCCATCTGACAGATACAACACCGGGGTCATGTACTTGACGGCTACTCGGACCGCCTCGATCGCCATGTTGAAGCAGTCCGACGGCGTGGCCGGAGCGATTACGACAACCGGCGACTCACCGTTACGGCCCATGACCGCTTGGAAGAGGTCGGCCTGCTCGGTTTTCGTCGGCAACCCCGTGCTCGGACCTGCCCGCTGCACGTTGATGACCACCACCGGCAGCTCGGTCATGACCGCGAGGCCGATCGCCTCGCTCTTGAGGGCGAGGCCCGGTCCCGACGTGCCCGTTGCGGCCAACGCCCCGGCAAACGCGGCGCCGATGACGGCACCCATCGCGGCGATCTCGTCTTCAGCTTGAAATGTGACGACGCCGTAGTCCTTGTTCGACGCGAGCTCCTGCAATATGTCGCTGGCGGGCGTGATGGGATAGCTGCCGTAGAACAGTGTCTTCCCGGCCTTCATCGATGCCGCCACGAGGCCCGTAGCCGCGGCTTCGTTGCCGGTGATCTGTCGGTATCGGCCGGGCTTCAGATCGGCCTTGCGCACCCTGTAGAATGTCTGGAACGCCTCTGTCGTCACGGCGAAATTGTAGCCGGACTTCAGGACCGCTATGTTCGCCTCGGCGATGTTCGGGTCGCGGCGTCCGAAGTAGCGATTGTAGAAGCTGATCGCCGGGTCCATCGGCCTGTCGTAAAGCCGGCAGACGACGCCGAGAACGAACGTGTTCTTGCAGCGCTGCTTGTCCTTGGTCGACAGCGGGCTGTCTTTGAGCGACTCCATCGTTATCGTCGTAATCGGCATCGCGACGAGCTGATACCCTGAAAGAGAGCCGTCCTCCAACGGGTTGGTCTCGTAGCCGGCTTTCTCCAGGTTGTTCTTCTTGAACTCGTCGGTGTTGACGATGACGATACCGTGATCCCGTAACTCGTGGAGATTCACCTTAAGCGCTGCCGGGTTCATCACGACGATGACGTCCGGCTGGTCGCCCGGGGTCAGGATCTCGTGGCTGCTGAAACAGAGCTGGAACCCGCTTACTCCGGGCAGCGATCCGGCGGGAGCGCGAATCTCGGACGGGTAATCGGGAAGAGTGCTGACATCGTTGCCGGCGATGGCTGATGCATTCGTAAACTGGGACCCGATGAGTTGCATGCCGTCGCCAGAGTCGCCAGCGAACCGAATGGTAACCGTTTCGATTTCCTCAACGCGCGGTTCGTCGGCTCCATCGGAGGCCGCTTCTGTGCTGGTCGCCATCTAGACGAGTCCTTCCTTCGCACGCGCGGAATGGCTGCTTACGCGCCGTCTTGGGTGGGGATGTGTTGCTCCGGATGCGGTGGCAGATTGTAGATTTCCTGCGGGAAATGCTCGACGATGAACTTCACGATCTGGGGAGCCGATAGCGCGGCAACCGCGCTGGCACCCTCGTCCACCACCGGCAAGTTCC
>CAZSJP010000596.1:0-3474 GCA_964606675.1 uncultured bacterium | reverse complement strand
CGTAGAACGCGACGGCCTCGCGGTTGTCGGAGCGTATCTGAAGGTTGAGCTTCGGGCAACCAAGCCGCCGCAGTTCGTCTTCCACGCGCTGCATGAGCGTCGCACCGATTCCGCGGCGCCGATATCCGGGGCTGACGGCGACGCCATACACCCAGCCACGATGTCCGTCGTATCCACCCATCGCCGTGCCGACAACCGCGCCGGACTCGACCGCTACGAAGAACAGTTCCCTCTGGACGGCCAGTTTGCGCCGGATGTTCGCGTGGGGTTCGTTGCGGGGTGGAGCGTCGGGAAACACCTCGCGCCACAACGCCGCGACGGCCTGCTCGTCTCCCTCGTCATAGGAGCGGATCGCCAGAGCGGCGGGCACGTCTACGTTGGACATCCGGTGGGCTCCATCCGTCATCGGCCGATCCCTCCACGGCACGTACGCGGCCCGTATGGGTTTGGGGTGGCTTCCATCTGTCGCCGGCTTGCTCAGCGCACCATCGGCAGTTCGCGCGGCCCGGAGGCGCGTTCGGTCTCGGCTGCCTGCCTCGCCAGGTTCTGCGTGCTGACTGTCGCCGCCAGATCGCGAGCCAGGTTGCGGAACGTCTCGGACACGGCCGAATCCGGATCGCCCACCGTCACCGGAACGCCGCTGTCGCCGCCCTGTCGGATCGAAAGGTCGATGGGTATGTGGCCGAGGAATGGAACGCCCAGCGTCTCGGCTTCCGCCCTGGCGCCTCCATGGTCGAATATGTGCTCCTCGTGGCCGCAGTTCGGACAGATGTAGGTGCTCATGTTCTCGACCACACCCAACACCGGCACCTCGACCTTCTCGAACATCGCCGCGCCGCGTCTGACGTCGGCCAGCGCCACAGCTTGCGGCGTCGAGACGACCAGGCCGCCGGCGAGTTGCGTCGATTGCGTCAACGTCAGCTGCGCGTCGCCGGTGCCGGGCGGCAGGTCTATGATGAGATAGTCCAACTCGCCCCACTCAACCGACGTCATGAACTGCTGCAACATCTTGCCGACCATCGGCCCGCGCCAGATGACCGACTGTCCTTCTTCGATGACGTAGCCGATGGACATCGTGTCGACGCCGAACTTGCGGATCGGCATGATGCGCTCTTCGTCGAGTATCTCAGGCTGCTCGCTCACCCCGAGCATCGTCGGGACACTCGGCCCGTATATGTCGGCGTCTAGAAGCCCTACGCGCGATCCGTCGGCGGCCAGGCACACCGCGATGTTGGTCGCGACAGTGCTCTTGCCGACGCCGCCCTTGCCCGACGCCACGGCGATGGCGTTCCGCACGGTCGGCAACAGGTTCTGCTGCACGACGCCCCCAGGGCCGGGAGCGTGCCGCGGGGTGTTCGCGGCAAGCTGAATGGTCACCTCTTCGACGCCCGGGACTCGCATGACCGCTTCTTTGCACTCGTCGGTCATCTGCCCCTTCTTCGGGCACGCCATAGTCGTCAACACCAGTGTTAGATCGACCTTGCCACCGTCGATGGCGACGTCCTTTATCATACCCAAAGAGACCAAGTCGCCGTGCAATTCCGGTTCCTGCACGGTGCTGAGTTCTTTGAGCACCATCTCTTCCGTGATTCTGTCGTTCCCAGCCTTGCCCTGCATTCATGCCCTCCGGAGACTACTACTTGCATCATCACTCATTCGCGGCAACTGGCGCCCTGCATGGCTTTCAAGCCGCGACGCAGAAGTAAGGACCCGCCGCAACGGACGAAGGGTTCCATCCGCCGAACGCGGAATCAGGCATCGCTGTCGTCAGCGCCCTCGGGGGCCTGGGCATCCGATTCCTTCTTCCGAGGCTCCGGCGGCGTGAGCTTCGTCAGCGTGCGTCGGATGTTGCGTATCGCCTGCCGCAGCCGCTGCTCGTTCTCGACCATCGCGATTCTGACGTATCCGTCGCCCATGTCGCCAAAGCCGATGCCCGGCCCAACGGCCACTTCGGCCTCCTCAATGAGCTTCATCGCGAAGTCCATACTGCCCATGTCCCTGTATTCTTCCGGGATGGGGGCCCACGTGAACATAGTGGCCTTCGGTCTCTTCACAGGCCAACCGATGCGCGTCAGCCCTTCGCACAGCACGTCCCTGCGCGCCTGGTAGAGCGCTGCGGCTTCGTGCACGCAGTCTTGCGGACCGTCTATCGCCGCGGTGGCCGCTACCTGGACCGGCGTGAATATCCCGTAGTCGTAGTAGCTCTTGATCTTCTTCAGCGCGGCGATGACGTCGCTGTTGCCCACGCATGCACCGATGCGCCATCCCGCCATGTTGTACGACTTCGAGAACGTGAAGAACTCGACGCCTACGTCCTTAGCGCCTTTGGCCTGAAGGAACGACGGCGCGACGTAACCGTCGAACGTTATGTCCGAGTACGCCATGTCGTGTATGACGATTATGTCGTTCTTCTTCGCGAAGTCGACCACGGCCTGGAAGAAGTCGAGGCTGACGGTGGCGGTGGTCGGGTTGTGCGGGAAGTTCAGCGTAATCAGCTTCGGCTTCGGCCATATCTCGCGCGTGATGTAGTCCATGTCGGGCACGAAGTCGTGTTCCTCGCGAAGGGGTATCGAGACCACGTTCCCACCGGCCATCGCGACGCTGTAGAGGTGTATCGGGTACGTCGGATTCGGCACCAGCGCCAGGTCGCCTGCGTCGATCAGCGCCATCACCAGGTGGCCAAGGCCCTCCTTCGAGCCGATGGTCGCGACTACCTCGTCCTCGGCACTGAGGCCCACGTCGTACTTTGCTTCGTAATGCCGCACGATGGCCTTCAGCACCGCCGGGATGCCTGCCGACGCCGAATAGCGGTGCGCCTTCGGGTCGCGCATGACCTCCACCGCCTTGTCCACGATGTGTTCCGGAGTCGGCCGGTCGGGATTGCCCATGCCGAGGTCGATGACGTCCTTGCCCTCTCGGCGGAGCTTCAGCGTGGTCTGGTTGATGCGGCCGAGCAAGTAGGGCGGCAGTCGCTCAAGGCGGCGAGACAGTATCTCTGGCATCGTAGCTCTCCTCTCGGGAACCTGTCGGTAGGGACAATAGGATACGACATAGCGCGCACGGATGGTAGCGGGAGAGCCTGCGCGGCCTGTCGCGGGCAGCGGCGCGGCCTTGCGTCGGAGGCCGCCTCATGGTGGCAGCGTGGTATGCGGCGACTGCGCGGCGTTCTAGTCGTACGCTGGCGTTGCCTCCGCCATGGCGGCTCCGATCGACGCTCGGACTTCCTCGTCTTCGAGCGGGAAGCACACCGCGTACCGAATGTACTCGCCGTCGGAGCCGGTATACGGCACGCCCACGAGGCCGCATCGGTCGATCATGGCGGAGTTGTACTCGTCCGCGGTCGCGACGGACTCGCCGAACGCTCTCGACGGAGCGTGCCAGAACGTGAAGAACCCGGCATCCGGCGTCGTCGCGAGGCGAAGATGCGGCCCGAGCAGTTCGAGCAGAAGCTCTATGCGCTTGCCGTAGAGGTCG
>CAZSJP010000595.1:0-3484 GCA_964606675.1 uncultured bacterium | reverse complement strand
TGTACATACACAAAGAATGCAGCGCGAAGCAACCACCTGCACGCAGGATGCGCCGACTCAGGAGGTTGGGGGGCCTGCTTGGAGCTACGAGGAGGGGATCAGGGCGCCTTGGCCGAGTCGTCTGAAGTGGCGGGCTACCATCGTACAGCGTCCTTGCTCACCCTCAGCCGCGTCGCCAACCCCATGTGCCGCTCTCACGCTGGGCTCCGCCTTCGGCAGACGATGGCCCGACATGCCGCTCTGCCCTCGCCACGAAGGGGCCGACATGAGTGTCATCGTCCGCACCAGCGGACGACGCCCTACCACCACGGCCCAATCGCCCGCTAGAACGCATATGCCATCGCCGCCTCTCTCATCGCCATGAAGTTCGCCAGCGGGACCGTGTACTGTAACTCGGTGCTGGAGCCGATCAGGATCTGCCCCTCCGAGTCGTCGATGGCCTTCACAGTCGCGTCACGGACCTCGGTCGGCGTCCCGAACGGCAGCAAGGCGCTCACGTCGATGCCGCCGCCGTAGACGAGCTTCGGGTAGCGCCGATGCATCTCGGCGATGTCCATGCCCGCCGCGGTCTCGATGGGGTTCAGCATGTCGATGCCCGCCTCGACGAGGCCGTCCATGACCGGCATCAGGTCGCCGTCGGAGTGGAAGTTCACCTTGATGCCGCGCGTATGATACGCGTCCATGATCGGCTTCAGGCGCGGCATGTAGTGCTCGTCGAACCACGCAGGGCTCAGCAACGGACCGCCCTTGAACGCGATGTCGTCGCCGCTCATCGCCGCGACGATGCCGTGGTCGTCGGGCAAGTGCTCGGCCCACAGTATCGACCGCACCATGTGGTTCTCAAGCTGCATGTCCATCACTTCGGGGCAGTCGGCGAGGTAGTAGCAGAACGGCTCCAGGCCGAACTCGCCGTACATCCCCATCAGGCCCAGTGCGGGGACCCCCCCAAAGAAGAAGAAGTCGTCGCCGAGCTTCCGCCTCGTCTCGCGCATCCCCGCCAGTTGCCTGTCCATCTGCTCCTGATTTGCGTCCGTCCAGACATCCTGGGGGCCCTCCAACGCTTCCCGTTTTGTCTCGGCGTATTCGACGGACGACGGCGCCGATGGCCTCTCGGTCCACACGGTCCAGCGGTACGTCTTCTGCAGGCGCCCGTCTTCGAGCCGCCGCTCGCCCTCATGGTCGGGCATGCGGACGCCGCGCGTGCAGTCGACCGCCCTTGGGAACGTTTCGAATATCAACTCGGGCGCGTTCTCGATGGTGAGCCTCCGCCCCGTGAAGTGCTCGATGACGCCGTCGTTCCTGATCAGCTCGTAGAGCGGCGTTCTGTCGGGTTTGCGACCCTCCAGCACCGCCATGACGCGTTCACGCGATCCTTCCATCTCTTCCCCGTGGAATGGTTGCCGATTTGTGCTTCCGTTACAGATCCACCGGCCGACCGTCGTTCTTCAGCGATTCGTCCGCTGCCGCTAGTATGCGCACGACAGCCAGACCGTCCTCTCCGTCGCTCCTTGGCGGCACGCCGGATTCGATCGAATCGAGAAACGTTCTGCATTCGACTTGCAGCGGCTCGGTCATCTTCAGATGCGGAACGTGGATGTCGCCCTCGCGCAAAGTAAGCGCTTCAGCGTAGTTGTTGTAGTCGCCGGTCCAGTTGACGCCCTTGTCGTACACGCGGATCTTCTCGGATGGCTCCATGTCGTCCACGACGACCATCTTCTTCGTGCCGACGACGGTGAGCTGGCGCGTCTTGTGCGGGTCGAGCCAGCTCACGTGACAGTGCGCCATGTGCCCACCTCCGAAGCGGATGCAGAGGAACGCGACGTCTTCGATGCCGGGCTGTAGGTAGGCGTGCCCGGTTGCTGTCACGGAGACCGGGTCGTCGTCTATCATCATTAGCGCGATGGAGATATCGTGTGGCGCAAGGCTCCAGAGCGCGTTCTCGTCGGCGCGTACCTTGCCGAGGTTGACGCGCGTCGAGTATAGGTAGTGGACGTCTCCCAGTTCGCCTGAGCCGATCATCTCCTTGACGTGCACGAACGCCGGATGGTATTCGAGCAGGTGCCCGACCATCAGGATCTTGCCCGCCTCCTCGGCCGCCCCGACGACTCGCTCGGCGTCGTCCACCGTGAGGGCCATGGGCTTCTCGACGTAGACGTGCTTGCCCGCGCGAAGGGCGCGCACGGCGATCTCGGCATGGCTCGGCGCCGGCGTGGCGATCACTACCGCGTCCAGTTCCGAGTCGTCCATCAGCTCCGCGTCGTCGTCGGTAACCTGCACCCCGGGGTGCGTGGCCGATACCGTATCGCGCACTTTCTCGGAGGGATCGCACACCCACCTGAGGTTGCACGCGTCCAGCCCGGCGAAATTGCGGAGCAGATTCCGGCCCCAGTATCCCACTCCCAGTTGGCCTACTTCCACCATGGCCCTTCCCTCCTCGTCGTATGGCAGCGCGTGTCACAGAGTGCGCAGGTGAAATCCCCCGTCGACCTCTATCGCGATGCCCGTTGCATATGAAAACCGGTCTTCGGCTATGGCTCTGACGGCCTGCCCTACATCCGAGGGCTCGCCCCAGCGCTCTATCGGCAGCAGCCCCTCGTGCCCTATCAGACGATCGTATTTCTCTTCGACCTTGGCAGTCATGTCCGTTCGGATAATGCCCGGCTGCACTTCGTAGACGCCTATACCCTCGCCGGCCAACCGGGCGGCAAAGAGCTTCGTGGCCATCGAAAGCCCGGCTTTGCTCAGGCAGTAGTCGCCCCGATTCACCGACGCTGTGAACGCGCTTATCGACGTGATGAAGACGACTTTCGGCTTCTCGATTAGCCCGCTACGGAGCCACTCCATCATCTTCCGAGCGACGATCTGCGTCAGGAAGTACGGGCCTTTGAGGTTCGTGGAAAGCACACGGTCGTAGCTTTCTTCGTCGGCATCGAGTATGTCCGCGCGCACGCTCGGCGCGACACCCGCGTTGTTGACGAGGAGCGAAACGGGTCCGAGCAACTCGTGGGCCTCTTCGACGAGACGCGCTCGGTCATCCGCACTCGCCACGTCGCCCCTGAGTGGGACGGCGGCTGCGTCGAGCGCCTCAACAGCGCGGCAGGTATCGAGCGCGGCCTCTTCGTTGCTGACGTAGTTGACGCCCACGTCGTAGCCCGCCTCGGCCAGAGCCAAGGCGATGCCTCGGCCTATTCCTCTGCTTGCGCCCGTCACGAGCGCCACGTTGCCCATCGTCTCCATAGCGTCCGCCAGCAAATGTCTTTGTACGCCTCAAGGACGGAATATACGGGGCGTGCCGTGGGGCGGGAAGGCGTCGTCCGCGTGGCCGCCGCAGGCGGCAACCGCGGACGTTGGGAGTTCCCTTTGGGAACTCCGGGGTGCGAGGGTCCTGGCGTCGAACGATCACAGAGCGCCCGTTCGTTGGGAGTCTGCTCTAGTTGTGGAATGTCATGACGTTGTCACCACCCAAGCTGAGGAAGTTGATGAT
>CAZSJP010000594.1:0-3494 GCA_964606675.1 uncultured bacterium | reverse complement strand
GGTGTGGGAGCGCTGTGGCTTCGATGCGCTCCCGACGGTAACGATGACGAAGGGGCGGCCATGTAGAGCCGTCCGATCCTAAGGGCGACACGGGGAGGATAACAAGTATGGAATACAGACAGTTCGGTAGAACGGGCGTGCGGGTCTCGCCCTTGTGCCTTGGGTGCATGAATTTCGGCCGGGTGGGCAAGGACAGCGTGCCCGTCACCGACGAGAAGACGTCTATACGCATCGTCCACAAGGCTATCGACGCCGGCGTCAACCTAATCGATACGGCAAACGTGTACACGTACGGCGTCTCGGAGACCATCACGGGCAAAGCGCTCGCCGGCGGGAAGCGAGACGGGGTCGTCCTCGCAACCAAGTTCTTCAACCGTATGGGGCACGGGGCCAACGACTGGGGCGGCAGCAGGCGGCACATCATGCTTGAGGTCGAACAGAGCCTGAAGCGCCTGGGCACCGACTGGATCGACCTGTACCAAATGCATCGCCCCGATCCGGCCACGCCCGTCGAGGAGACGTTGCGCGCGCTCGACGACCTCGTGAGGCAGGGCAAGGTCCGGTACGTCGGATCGAGCGTGTACCAGGCGTGGCAACTGGCCGAGGCGCAGTGGATGTCCGACCGTCACAACCTGGTCCGATTCGTCAGCGAGCAGCCGCCGTACAGCATCTTCGCGCGCGGCATCGAACGAGAAGTGCTGCCGTTCTGCCTCAAGTACGATATCGCCGTGGTGAACTGGAGCCCGGTCGCCAGAGGGTGGCTCACAGGGCGGATCAGGAAAGAGGGTGCCGAGCCGACGCCCGGCACGCGGATGGTCGAGAACGCAGAGTGGCTGGATGCTCCCGAGGGCAGAAATCGACTCGATCTGGTGGAGAAGCTCATGCCTCTGGCCGACGAAAAGGGGTGCACGCTGAGCCAGTTCGCCGTCGCGTGGTGCCTCAGCAATCCGGCCATCACGTCGCCGATAATCGGCCCTCGGACCGTTGAGCAGTTGGACGACTCGCTCGGAGCGCTTACCGTCAGGATAACGGACGAGGATCGGGCGCGCGTAGACGAGATCGTTCCGCCGGGAACGATGGTGCCCGGTCGGTGCCCCGAAGTGAACGCCTGGAACACGTACTACGCCGGGAAGCCTGCTCCAGCGCTGCCGGGGCCGCCGTCGAAGGCCTGAGCAAGCTGCAAGGAGATCGAGAATGGAATACATCCAGTTCGGCAGGACCGGCGTACGTGTCTCGCCGATATGTCTCGGAACGGGCAACTTCGGATGGATCGCGAACGAGGCCGACTCGATCCGCGTCATCCACATGGCGCTCGATTCGGGAATCAACTTCGTGGACACGGCCAACATCTACAATGCCGGCGTCTCCGAGGAGTTTGTCGGCAAAGCCCTCGCCGATGGCAGACGCAAGGACGTCTTCCTCGCGACGAAGGCGAACTACAACGTCGGCGACGGACCGAACGACTGGGGCAACAACCGCCGACATCTGATGCAACAGATCGAGAAGAGCCTAAAGCGGCTGAAGACCGACTGGGTGGACCTGTATCAGATGCACCACCCCGATCCGACGACGCCTATCGACGAGACTCTGCGCGCGTTGGACGATCTGGTGCACCAGGGCAAGGTGCGCTACATCGGCGGCAGCAACTTCAAGGCGTGGCAGCACTGCGAGGCGCTGTGGACATCGGATTCGCTCGGTCTGAGCCGTTTCGTCAGCGATCAGTCGCAGTATAACCTGCTCAGACGGACGCTTGAGCGAGAGATGTTCCCGCTCTGCGAGAAGCACGAGAGCGTCGTGATGGCCTACAGCCCGCTTGCCGGCGGATGGCTGTCGGGCAAGTACAAGCCCGGCCAGGCCGAGGTCACGGACGGTACCAAGATGGCCGGCGCGCGCGAGCTGATGAAGATGCCGGAAGGGCAGGCTCGGTTGGCAGCGGTCGGCAAGCTCATGGCAATCGCCGAGGGCAAGGGATGCACGCTCAGCCAATTCGCGCTGGCGTGGTGTATCACCCGGCCCGCCGTCGCCGTGGCGATAACGGGCGCGCGAAACGAAGAGCAGATTACCGACTCCCTCGGCGCGCTCGACGTCGAGATCACGGACGAAGACGTAGCCGCTGTCGATGCTATCGTGCCGCCGGGAACCGAGTCGCCGTAGTCGCCGGCGAGCGGTCGCGCTCGGGTTGGTCGCTTCAGCGACGCCTGATCATTGAGAAATCCGGGTCGATTCGCCCGGCATGAGGTAGCGCGGCGGTGTACGGCCGGCCCGGGATCAGTGCACCCCCGTCAGTGAAGCCTTCGGGGCGACCCTCCAGTTCGGAGACGAGGAGCTTCCGCCAGCGATCTATCTCGCTCTGGCGTGACGAGTCGGCGATCAGGTCGTGGCGCTCCTTCGGGTCCATCGCCAGGTCGAAGAACCGCTCGCGCCCGTCGTCCACCAGCCAGATGAGCTTCCGTTTCCCATCGGTGAGCGTCTGGTGATGGGGCGCATGCTCGATATGCAGATGCTGCCGCCAGTCGACGTCCTCGCCGCGCATCAGCGGCAGCAGGCTACGCCCCTCGACTGTGTCGGGGATCTCGGCGCCCGCCATGTCGAGCACCGTCGGCATGACATCTTCCAGGCACGCGGGGCGATCCACCACGCTTCTGCGCTGTAGCTCGAATCGTTCCGGCGCTCGGACCAAGAGAGGAATGCGGGCCGACGGCTCGTATGGCAACTGCTTGCGCCATCCGTAGTGGTCTCCGAGCATCTCGCCGTGGTCGCTGGTGAAGATCACTACCGTGTCGCGACCGGTGAGGGCGTCGATGCCCGATATAGGGTTCAGCAGGCGGCGCAACTGGTCGTCGACGTGGTTGATTAGGCCGTAGTAGGCTGCGCGGGTCGACCGCAGCTTCTCCCCGGTTAGCCTGATCGCTCCCGGCGCAACGTCGTCGCCGAGGCCGTCGTCAACGGGCGGCTCGGCCCAGTCGCCTATGACCGGCTCGGGGATATCGGCGCGCAGGTAGCGGTCCATGTAGAACGCCGGCGGCTGCAACGGCGGGTGCGGCGCCAGGAACGACACCGCGAGGAAGAACGGACAGCTTGGGTCCCGTTTCTCGGCGAACTGCAACGCCTGGCCGGCCGTCCAGTTCGTGGCGTGCAGGTGCTCGTCGAGCGGCCATGGGTGCGCCGTCCAATCGTTGTGCATCACACCGCCGCCGTGCCACCCTCCCGATTCCGGCGCTTGAGCCTCCAGCCACGGTTTGTAGTCGCTATCCCATCCGTCGACAATCATCTCGTCGAACCCGTAGCGCTTGCGGGTCGGGTATTGGTGCATGCTCCTGCCGACGAGGAACGTCTGGTAGCCGTTTTCCCGCAGCACGCCGGGCAGCGTCGGCGGCGCGTCCCACTCGATGCCGTCGCGGTACCCGACGATACCGTGCGTGCTCGGGAATTGCCCCGATAGCAGCGAGCGGCGGGCCGCGACGCAACTCGGGCACGTCGAGTACGCGCGGCTG
>CAZSJP010000593.1:2074-3496 GCA_964606675.1 uncultured bacterium | reverse complement strand
TTCTGGTGCGCTAGGCGTCGTCCGCTAGCGCGGACGTTAGGAGTTTGCAGTTGTCGCGTGCGGCGACGCTGCAGACTCCGGCCCACAGGCGCAGGTTGCTGCTAGCGCTATCGCCTGAGGCGAACCTGGGGAGTGATCCGGTGTCTCTTCGGAGCACATGCACCGTTCTTGCGATGCTGGGGGCCAGCTTGGCGGCCGCAGTCGGCGCCGGTCCGGTGACGCCGTCGATGGCAGGTCGAGCCGCGATCGCCGCCGTGACCGGGCGTGTGGCCTCTCACCGATTTGCTCGTGGCGCCGCGGTCCCGCGCGTGGCTCCGCTCCGCGACGCCGACGGTCGGCCTATCGCGTTCGTCGGCGAAATCGACCCCGAAGGCTTCATCATACTTTCGGCCGAAACGAGCCTGGAGCCTGTCGTCGCATACTCGCCGACCGGCACGTTCTCGTATGACGACGCCCCGCACAACGCGCTGCTTGATCTGGTCGTGAACGACCTGGGCAGCCGGCTCGACGCCCTGGAGGATCCCGATCTCGCGTCCGAGGGCCTCCGGGCAACGAACAGAGCGGCGTGGCGTGTGTACCTCTCCGATGAGGTCGGCGCGCGGCCCGCAGCAGAGAGGTCGCGGATGCGCGGGCCGCTGCTCAGCACCAACTGGCACCAGCGAAGTCCGTACAACGATTTCTGCCCCGTCGATCCACAGACTGGGCAGAGGTCGGCCGTCGGATGTGTGGCGGTTGCGGTCGGGCAGCTCTCTTACTACTGGCAGTACCCCTCCCGGCTGTCGTTCCTGGACCAACTCGACTACTACGTGACCAGCGGCAGGGGAATCCGCATCCCCGAGGACAGCCGGCGGCTCGATTTTCCGCCGTTCGCCAGACTGAATGGTGCATTGGCCACGATTCGCTACGACGGCGACGTAACGGAAGCCGCCTATCTGTGCTTCGCGGTGGGTGTGAAGCACTCGATGGACTACACGTCCGGAGAGTCGGGCGCGCAGGCGGATCTGTCTGGCTTGGATCTGGTGTCCGGTGCGAGCGCCACCGACTGGAGTGCCTCGCAATGGGACGCGGTCGTCACCGAGATCGACAGAGGTCGGCCCATGCTCCTGACAATCCCGCCCACAGCGAAGAACGGCGGACACGTGGCAGTCGTGGACGGCTACGATGAGGACGGGAGATTCGTGCACATCAACATGGGAGACGTGAACCCGGAGATATGGTACTCGGTGTCGGACCCGATCGTTCAACTGGGAACTCTTACCACCGGCATCTCTCCCAAGGGCGCGGCAACGACGCTTACCCGTGCGCACAGCCCTTACGTGTTCGACGAAGATCTGGTGGTTGAACGCGGCGAAACCTTTGCCATCGAGCCGGGCGTCGAAATCGCGTTCGCCCATGCCGTCAGCCGCAATCTGTACCATTGGG
>CAZSJP010000593.1:0-2064 GCA_964606675.1 uncultured bacterium | reverse complement strand
CGTCGAAATCGCGTTCGCCAGTGGGGCGAGCATAGTAGTTGCGGGCGGATGGATCGAGGCTCTGGGCACGGCATCCGATCCGATCGTGCTGCGGGGCATGAGCGGCGATACAGGAGGCTGGGGAGGCGTTCTGCTCGCAATGGGAGCTCGCGGCACGATGCGACACGTCGACATCGGTGGGGTAGGCGGCACTGCCCTCAGCGTGGCGATGGACTCGAAGCTCCATGCGCTGCAGTCGGAAATCTGCCGGAACTCAGGCGCTGACGTTGGAACGCTGGTCGGCGCGAGCCACAGAGCCAAGGTGCTCCTCGAGAACTGCACAATCGCGGACAACGGCGGATACGAGACAGTGCTGGCCGCCAGTTCCGACTCTCGCGTGTCTCTGCTTAACTGTGTAGTGTGGAACAACACGCCGACGCTTGAGGGTGGCGGTCAGGGCGCGGTGTCCATCTCCTACTGCGATGTCGAGGGCGGCTTCGAGGGCGACGGCAACATCGATGCCGACCCGCTGTTCGCCGATCCCGAGGCCGGCGACTACTCGCTTCTCGCGGGCTCGCCGTGTGTCGACGCGGGCGACCCGCACGCCTCCACCGATCCTGATGGTACGCGTGCCGACATGGGGCCGGCCGGGGGAGGCGGGGCCAGGCCTCTCGTACCGCGTATCGAGGCGCCCGAACGACTTACCATCGGAGCCATCAGCCCTGCGACCCTTGTTGTGCTCAACACGGGTTGGGCCGACCTGACGCTGAGCAGCCTGTCGCTGCCACCCAACTTCGCCACGACGGCGACGTTCCCGCTGGTTGTCGCAGCCGGTGGCAGTGCCGGGATCCCGATCTCTTACGGTGGAACCGGCATCGTATCCGGCCTGGCGACACTGACGCATGACGCTCCCTTTGCCGATCCGGTCATCGTACGGCTGATGGGCGCAGACGGCATGCTGCTATCCGGTGAGCTAGCCGGAGTTCTGAGATCCGGCACGTACTTCGTTGGCGACACAGTGACGGTGCCCGCTGGGAAGACGCTCACCATCGAGCCGGGGGTCGACATATTGTTCGACGCCGACGTGGCATTCACCGTAAAGGGCACGCTCCACGCGGTCGGCACGGAAACCGACAGCATCCGTTTCATCGACAGGGCAGCGTCGGCCTGGGGTGGCCTGCGCATCGGCGGCGGCATGAACAACACGATCGGCTACGCGCGCGTGAGCGGGAGCCGGCCGCAGATATTGGGGCCGCAACGAAATGGCGGCGGCATCCACGTGTTCGGCTGGGGCACCCACGTGGCGATGCGCAACAGCGTTATCAGTGGCAACTTGGCCTCCAGGGTCGGCGGAGGGTTGTACATCGCGAACGGCGCCGCCGCCACGCTCACGAACTGCACTATCACGGGCAACGTGGCCCGCACCGGCAGCGGCGGAGGGCTGCACAACGAGGGCACAGGCGCAGCAACGCTCGTCAACTGCACGATCAGCAAGAACAGCGCGAACAATGGTGGCGGCGGGGTGTCTGCGGTGGGTGCCACGGTGAGGCTTGCGAACTGCACGATTGCTGAGAACGAAGCCGGTTGGGGCGGTGGGCTGTGCGGCATCGGCGGCACAGCCGGCCAGGTGTCTACCGGGAGAGCTGTGTTGATCCTTTCGAACAGCACAATCAGCGGCAACACTGCCGGCGAAGGCGGCGGTATGAGCGGCAACGGCGCCGCCGTCTCGCTGACGAACTGCGCGGTTGTTGGCAACACCGCCGGCCAGTGCGGCGGGCTGGATTTGCGGGGCTACTCCGAGGCGGCGCTAACGAACAGCAGTATCGCTCGAAACAGCGGAGGCGGGCTGCGGATAGGCTGGCCGGCGACCGCGGGGCTCACCAACTGCCTCGTCCATAGCAATACCGGCGGCGGAGGGATTCTCAGCCGCAGCGGCAACTCCCGATCTGACGCCGGTTACATCCAGATAGGCGTTCCTGGCTCGCCCGATACGGTTACCGCCGTTGTCGTCTTCCCGATCGTGCCCACGCCAATCGGCACCCCTGTTGTCGGCTGGCCCAGGCCGACCACTCCTCTCCTGACACT
>CAZSJP010000592.1:0-3497 GCA_964606675.1 uncultured bacterium | reverse complement strand
TCCCACCGGGAGCGAGCGCGTCGCGTAAGGCTTCGATCGCCGCGTCCGCCTCGCGGATGTTGGCGAGAGCAACGTGGGTGCACGCGAACTGCACAGACCTCGGCCGCAGCGAACTCGTCGTCGCGTCGTATGCGGCGGCGATGACCGCCGAGCCGACGCCTTCCCGGCGCATCTGTTCCCGCTGCAGGTGCAGCATGCGCAGAGAGATGTCGTTTGTGATGATTCGGCTCTCGGGTTCGCGGAGGAGGATGCGCGGCGTGAGGCCCAAGGCGCCGATGCCGACCTCGGCCAACACCGCCCGGGAGTCGCGAAATCGGGCCAGGAACTGCTCGAAGAGAGGCGGCAGTTCCCGGGCCCGGACAAGGTCCCAGGAGCGTTCCACGATGTGTTCGTTCTGCAGCCACTCGATTTCGTCGTCGCGCCAGCCGACGCGGGTACCGTAGTCCGGCGCGACGAGCGACATAATCCCGTCCTCGACGTACCCCACCACGTGGTTCGCGGCGCAGAGCAGCCCCTCGGCGAGTTGCTCCCCGTCGAGATCGCCTTCGAAACGCAGCCTCTCCCCCGGTAACAGCGGGCTCTGGAAGAGCGATAGATCGTCTACGCGCATGGCTGTCTCCTTGGAGAAGCCGGCGGCTTCTCCAAGAGACTGCGGCTGTGCCGCAGTCTAAGCTTTGGTGGCGATCACGAACTCCGCGTACGATTGCAGCGTGACCCCCACCGCCAACGCCTCTTTGGCGAAGACGCTCTCATCCGGGTCGCTCTCGGCCTGACTCGGGAATCGTTCGCATTCGTCGATTTCGAAGCCGACCTCTGCCAATCGGTCGGGCCAGCTCGTTCTTCGGTCCATCGCAAGCCGCTTTCTGACGTCCACGGGCAGCAGCTTGATCTCTTCCGGGTCATAGGACTTGTCGACGATGAACAACTTGCCGCCCGGCACAAGCGCCTCGTATGCCGCGTTAAGACCACGGTCGTTTGCGTCCTGTCCGCCCATGAAGCTGAGGGCAAGGAAGCCCGAGACAACGTCCACCGTGGCGGGCCTCATGACACGCTCTGAAGCGTCGAACGCCATGCAGATCACGTTCGCGCCGAGGCCCGTCTCAGCCAGGTACTCGCGGTGCAGTTGTAGCACGCCGGTGCATATGTCGTTCAGGATGACCCTGCGATCGGGGTCCGTCAGCAGAGCGCGGGGAGTCAGGCCGGCACCCGGTCCGCAGGCGATCTCGAGCAGGACGCCGTCGGTCTCGGCGACCTCTGCCGCGATCTCCAACATCTTCGGCTCCACGTCGCCGCTCCGCCATGTCTCCCAGTTGCGCCGAACGTGGCCGTCGTCGCGGAGGTCGGCAAGATCCCGTTCCGACCATTCGGTGTTTGGCGCAACGAGAGACGGGACGCCATCCTCGACGAATCCGACAACGTGTCTCCCGGCACACAGCAGGCCGTCGTGCAGATGCTCGCCGACAGACTCGCCCTCGAACCTGAGTGGTTCATCGGGAAGCAGCGGGCTGCTGAATAGAGCAAGGTCTTCAGGTCGCAATCGTATCCTCCATGGATAGGCCAGCCCCGAGACGGATGGACTGTGGCAACGCCGTGGAGAAGCCGAAGGCTTCTCCTAACGGACTACGGCCCCGCCGTAGTTCGAAGCTTCGGTGAACATCGCCTCGATGTTCTCGGGCGGGACGTCCGCCAATATCGCCTCGTGGCTCGGGCTGATGACGATGCCGCCTTCGAATATGTCGACCAGGCGCCTCACCTCGTCGCGCACTTGCTGCGGCGTGCCGTTGTTGAGCAAGTCCTGCGTGTCGACTCCGCCGATGAAGCACAGATCGTTCCCGAACTCCGCCTTCAGCCGTTCGGCTTCCATGTTCGACGCCTTCGCCTGGATCGGGTGCAACGCCTCGACTCCGATATCGATCAACTCGGGGATGACGCCGTGGATCGATCCGCATGAGTGCAGAGCGACCTTGAGGCCGAACCGATGAGCCTGGTCGGTGAGGCGCTTCATGCCCGGCAAGATGAACTTGCGGAACATCTCGGGGCTGACGAACGTGTTCAGTTGCGTCCCGAAGTCGTTGCCGAAGAACATGACGTCGATCTTGTCGCCGACCTCGTCGAACGCGATCTCGTTGATGGCCTCGTAGAAATCGAGGCAGTGGTTCGTCACCGCTTCGACGACTTCCGGGTGCGTGTACATCTTTATGAAGTAGTTGTCCATGCCGAAGTAGTCGCCGACATTGTGGAAGAACGGCGCCCACACCCCCGAGAAGATCGCGTACTCGTCACTGAACGGCTCTATTGCGGCTCTCAGGCCGTCCGTGTCGACATATTGCGGGTCGGGCCAGTACGCCTCGTCGATCTCTTTGACGGTCGTCGCGTCCACGAACCTGCCCGGGTCGTTATGCGATGTCTTGCCGCGTTTCTCAAGACCGGTCGCGTCGAGGCCGGGAAGCCCTTCGGGGTGTTTCCACGGGACGCTGAACCATCGCATGTCGTCGTCGATGGCATCTTGTAACTCAAGCGACGACGACACGCCGAAGTGCTCGAAGAGAGCCGGCTGGGCGTCGCCGTGGGGACAGCCGAGCCAGATCGGCGTCCTGTCGACGGGCTTGTGGTCGATCGCGGCCAGGATACGTTGTTTGTGTGTCACCGATCGTACTCCCACGTGTTGCGGCCCTCGATGGGGCGTGCGTTCTTCCTACTCGGTGTCGGCGAACGCCTCGGGGGCCCATTCGAACTTGCGCCATGCTTGCATGATAGTCTTGCCGCCTATGCCGATCACGGCTACACGAACGATGCCGTTCCTGTGGCGCGGTCGGCGAAGGAGCTGGTCGTAAGGAAACACGCCGAGATGGCAGACATCGAGATCCGCAGGCCCGTCTTCGGTGGCCACGCGCTCGCGTATGAAGAGATCTCGACTGATGAACATCCTGCGGTTGTACATCACGCGGGTCGAGTCGGGCAGCGGCAGCACGATCGAATCCGGGTTGTCGGGTGTCGCCCAGTCGGCCGGATCGTTTCGGAGGACCTCCACGGTGTCGTAGAGGGAAAAGTTGGCGTCCTCGGGCCGCATGTCCTCGATCTTGAGAACGCTCTCCCCGAGCAGCATCACGGTCGGGCGCTTGTCTTTGTCGCGCAGGACGAACGTGATGTCGATCCCCCTTGCGTCCGCAACGGCGTGCAGCAAGTCGATGGACACCGGCGGCGTGACGCGGGTCTGCTGGCAGCCCGTCGAAACCGCCACGAGCGCGGCGAGAACCGCGAATCGAAGTCTGCCCGGCGGGCGTGTTTTGGGTGCGTCATGTAGCATCGGGGTAGAACCTACGGCGGCTCTCGGGTGGGTCCAAGTTTTCGCCGGGCGCGAAGAGTCCTATATTACGTGAGGTCAGAACGATTCCGGCGTTTCTGCATTTCCGATAGAAGGGGGTCGCGTGGACCGGATCGACCTTGCACTTCCGCGCGCGCCCGGCGAGGATGGAGCGAACGCCGAGGTGCGCTGT
>CAZSJP010000591.1:0-3499 GCA_964606675.1 uncultured bacterium | reverse complement strand
ATCGCTTCGACCTCACGCGGCGTGTAATCCTCCAGAGAGAAGCTGAATCCCGCCTCGACCAGATCGAGATGCTTGATCGCCCGAGCGTAGAGCCGAGTCGGTCGCGGGCCCGTGCTTCGCGGGCAGCCGGCGCATGCCGCCTGCCGTCGTTCCTCGACGCTCGTCTCGCGGTGCAAATGCCACGACTCGACGAGCATGCACCCGCGACCGTTCTCGTCGTCGGTGGCGTCGGCATCGTCGAGCTCACGGATCCGCTCCGGTGGGAGGGTGTAGAGTGCCCGCATCCGCTTCGAAGACGGGCACACGGGAAACGGCTGATTCGCGGACCACTCCATGTCCCGCCGAACCAGCGCCTTCATTTTCCCGATTCAGCCTTCTCGATCGCGGGCGCCTCTTCTTGCGGGATGAACGTCCGCTGCATGAACTGGCCGATCGGCAGCAGCCACGGCGCCGGGAGTTGTTCCTGCCAGTCCTCCTCGGAGGTGTCCGGCTCCGGCTCGATCCACTCGACCTTCGTCACCACGCGCCGAGCGTAGGCGAGGTATGCCTTGTGCGGCATGAGCGTCGTCGAAAGGCCCGCGCCGTCGTACTGATCCTCCAGCATCCGCTCGAGGTCGCCGTCCTTGGTCTGATCCCGCAGGCACTTCAGCGTGAACCGAGCCGACCCGAGGACCGGGTGATCCACAACCAGGATGATCGGCTCGTCCAGCCGCAGCCGCTTCGTCTCTTCCTGCTTTACCTTCGCCATGACCCCGTCCCTTCTGTTGGGGCGAACCCTGTGTTCGCCCTGGTTGCGTATCGCCTCAGTAGCCTACGCGAAGTACGCCGCTGTCTGATTCCACACGGCCGCCTGCATCCTGCCCAGCGTCGCGTCCTCGAACAGCATCAGGTCGAACGCCTGACGAAGCCGCCCGAGCTCGTCCCACGAATCGCCGTAGGACATGAACCGCACCTTCGGGAAGACGAACTGCCAGCCGTAGTTCTGCGTTGCCGCGCCGGCCAGCACGTCCGAGTCCCACTCCAGCTCCAGCGCCGTCTCCGTCTGCGCCTGGATGTAGTCCAGCTCCGTCTGATCGTCCGTCTCGATCGTCAGCCGCGCGGTGACAAGGCGCGGACCGCGCTCCCCCATCACCGGGGCGCTCGACCGAGCGTCGAACATCGCCGCTTTCGGGCTTCGGAAGTTCACGAGCGTCAGGTCCAGGCTCACGAAGTCCGCCGAGATGTCCGACGGGCTCGTGATGTCGTCCGCGCCCAGCGCCGGAATGAACTCCGCCTCCGCCGCCGAGCCGATGTTCATGCCGAGGTTCGCGCCGTTGCATACGACCGTCTCCGCCGAGAAGCTCGCGCTTCCCGAGCCCGATGCGTCCGACGCGAAGCACATCTGCGGCGAGATCGTCGCGAACTGGTTCGCCGCGATGCTGATGTTCACCTGGCTCGCGACGCCGCCGGCGAGCTTCCGCTGCACGCTGTCCGTCTTCACGTACTCCAGTGTGCACGAAGGCAGTGTCCGGCTCGACGACAGCCCGAACTTGTGGAGATATGCCGAGGTGTCCGCTACCGCCGACGTCGGCGTCCCGCAAATCAGCCCGAGGAAGATCGCCATGTCGTCCGGCCGCACGTGCCGGATCTCCGGGCTCCACGTGTAGTGCTTCGTCAGAAGTTGGCTGTCCACCGGTCCTTCGTATCCCGTCGCGAACGGCTCGTCCGTGTCGATCTCCGCCACGTGAACTGGCAGTACCGGCGTCGGCCGGATCTTCCGATCCACCGCGTCCGCTGTGCCGTATGGGCTCTCCGCCGTCGCCGTCGACAGGTAGAAGACGACGTCCTCGCGGTTCACGTTTGCCATGTCATGTGTCTCCTACCGCCCCGAAAGTGCCTGTTCCATGCCGTCATTCTGAGCAAGGCGAAGAATCTCTACGCCCCATCGACCGCCAGCACCACGTCGCACTCCACGATCCCGACGCGCAGGAAGTGGTTGTTCTCCATCGGCTCCAGCGCCGGACCCGTCGCGGAGCGGTTGATCACAGCGCCTCCGCCCGTGTCGAGCAAGCCGCTCAGCCGCGTACCGCCGTGCGCCTCGGTCCAGAGCCAGCGCATGAGCCGGGCCATCGCCGTCTGCACGTCGTTCACGTTCGCCTCGATGTCGCCGGCGACTGTGACGAACTCGAGCACGAGGTGGCAGACGAGATCGTACGCCGCCGCCTGGCTCGTATCCTGCGGCTGGTCGATGTTCACCGCCGTCACCGAGATCCCCGGCAGGATCGCCGACCACTGGTACTGATCCTCGATCGGCAGATACTTCGCCTGAATGAGCAGGACGCCCGCCGTGCCGCCGACCTTCAGCCAGTCGTCCGACCCCAGCGCATCGATCACCTCGGTCTCGATGAGGTTCAGCACATCCTGCGCCTGCGATCCAGTCAGCAACGTCCTTCTCCCCGTAGGGGCCGTTCGCGAACGGCCCGGCTCGTCTCACTTCTGAACCTGCCGCAATCGCTCCAACATCGATCCCGCCGGCGCTACCGCCTGCCCCGGCGCCGTCGCCGAACCGCCGAACACGTAGTCCAGCGCGTCCTCGCTGATCTTGTCCACGTCGCGGTCCGTCATGAACAGAATCGGCCGCATCGCATGCTGACGCCGCGCGTACCCCACCGACGACGGGATATACATCACGAGCCTGCGCGCCGTCGCGCGGTAGTTCGACGTCGCCCCGATGCGCGTGATCCCGGTGTCCTGGACAAGGTCCGAGTCCGGCCCCACCCGCGTTCCGCTCGGACGCAGCTTGCCGCGCACGAGCCCTTCGCCACCGGTGGATCGTCCGCCGACAAACCGCCGCGTGACGATGTCCTGCGCTATCCCGGTACGCAGCCTGCCACCTCGCAGCGACCGTGTCGACATCCCCGCCCGCATCCGGGGTACTCCACCTTCCGCGGGGACGGGGCCGTCTGACCGCACGTACTGCGGCGCGAATCCCGCCCAGTAGACTCCCCGGTAGGTTCCGCCGTCGTGCCCCATGTGCTCGAACAGGTCGTTCGTCTCGCGCGCCATATGGGCGAACGCGCTCGGCCAGTACGGACGCATGTCCCGCGACCGGCCGCGTATCTCCATCAGCAGCGCCGTGGTGCCTTCCCGCCTGACTCTGAATACCGGGTCTGCCATCTACCTTCTCCGCAGTCGCGGGCGCGACTGCTGAACGAGCCCCTCAGGGCTCGCCGGGGCTGCTACCCATTCCCCGGTGGCGCCGACACTATTGTCGGCGCACAATCGGCTACGTGGGAGCGAACCTGCGTGTTCGCCCACCTGCATCACCCCTCAACCAACGAATCGAGGCTGCCGTCGTCGCCGACCACGTTCCCGTCTGAGTCCCGCTTGCCGATCGAGAACCGCGGCACGCTGCCGTCGGTATCCGTCACTATCCCGACCCGGCTGCGAACGGACCCGTCCTCGATCACATGCACCTCGCCGCGGCGAATCTGCTCCGCCATCTGCTCGGCCCGCCGCC
>CAZSJP010000590.1:0-3518 GCA_964606675.1 uncultured bacterium | reverse complement strand
GCCTCGAGCACGGAGACTACTCTGGGTCCCACCAGTTCTCTGAGCGCCTGTTCGCCGGCCTGGTGTATCAGCTCGGACACGGACATGCCGGGATGCCCGGACATCTGAACCCCCATGTCACCCCCGCACTCATCACAGATGACAGATCGCACACCCATCGAGGTCTTCGGCGTTCGGGACGTCGTACCGCTTCTCAAGCTTCTCTATACCATCTAGTGACCGTGTCTGCGACCACGTATAGGCGCGGCCGTTCTCGACCTTCTCGTAGCTCTTCGCCTGCTCGAACAGGTCTGGATGGTTCTGCATTAGGCCCTGCCACTCACCGACCTGCTGGTAGAAACAGAAATAGCATCCAGAACGAGACCGCCACGTGTAGTATGGCGGCAACCCGAGACCAGAGCTGCCGAGGAGGTCTTTCACCTCTTCAAGCCCTAGTTCATCGTCCTTGAATGGATAGACCGGGATGATCGTGCTCTTGTCGGACAGCATCACCGGCTTGCCAGACCGCTGCTGGTACCCGGAGCGATCCTCGTCCCCCCGTATGCCAATGTAGCTGTACGCGCGATCAGTCCCAACGTACTTCTCGAACGGCTTGATCTTGAGCATGCGCGTGCACCACCGCGCCTGCGGGCTTGGCAGGAACCCGCCATAGTACTGCTTCAGCACTACGTCAAACGCTGTACGTCCGGCCTTCTCGCGAACGCCGAGCACTTCGAGCGCACTCACGCGCTTGACCTTCACGGCGAAGATCGCCTCGAAACGCTCTATGTACTCGTAGGTCTCAGGTAGCTCGGCGCCGGTGTCGCAGAAAACTATCTCAAGCCGATCGGCGATTTCTGGGTAGTGCTGCAACAAGTAGATGCCAAGCGCCGTGGAGTCCTTGCCGCCCGAGAACGACAGTATGTGGCGGGCATCTGTGTCGGACAGGGCCTCACGCACCGTCATCTTGTCGCTCCCCGTCAGAGATGCAGCGCTGCAGCTGTTCGAGTAGCTCTGCTGCCCGATGGCGTCCACCGACCTCGAGCGTCTTCTCGAACATGTGGAGACAACGGCCTTCTGTGAGTGGCAGGGAGGAGACTTGTGGCGTCTCGGCCTCGAGCGCGGCCGCCTCGATCTGTCCTGCGATCTCCCGCAACCGAGTGGTGAAGACCTGCGACGTGCGGTCGTCCCACTTGTCGAAACCTCTGCCGACGATGATCGCACTCAGAGCGCGAGCGAGCGAGGCCCGGGTATGGGTGGCTGCATTGCGCGCGTTCGAGAGCACCGCCATCGCAGTCTGGTCCACTGCGTCCGAAGCGACTGCACCATCTGGGAAGCAGTCCGCCCAGCCCTTGGCGCGCGCAAGTACGTCCCCCTCAGAGTCTGGCCGGACCGAGAGTATCGTCCGCACAGCCTCGACCGCTGTGGCCGTATAGCCGTCGATGATGCTCTCGATCTCCCCTCGCCATTCGGCGACAGAACGCAGGAGGCCCACCCCTGGGCGGTGCCCGGCGATCTCAGGGATTCGCGTCAGCAGGAGGTCTACCGGGTCACGCCCATTGCTGACAGCGCGCTGGAAGATCTGTGCCTGTGTTCCGAGCCGCCTTGTGCGGAGAGCGGATTCCGGGAGTTGAGCTTTCCAGCTCTCGATCGCGTCGAACGACTGCCGGATCAGGTCGCGGTTTGTCGGCACCTGTGCGTCGAACAGCGCCGCAACTCCGCTGAGATACTCTGTCCGTTCCTCGTCGAGCTCGACCACCTGGAGTGAGAACTTGCCAGGCTCGGAGCACATCTGCTCGATCTCGCTTGCCAGGATATCTTCGACGTACTCCCCGTCCCTGCGAATCGCCACAGCTTGGGCGAACGCCTGGTAGGCAGCGCCGACCAGTACAGGCATGACCCCGAGCCGAAGGCCCAACGGTGGCGACCGAAGTCCATCGATCAGGACCGTCAGTGGCTTCCCGTCTCCCGGTTCCGTGAAGAACGCTCGCAGCCACTGCCACACGGCCCGCATGCCTGGATCGCCAATCTCGCTTGGCTGAGCCCAGCGCCAGGACTCCTCATCTTCGCGGTAGATCCCGGTGCGCTCCAATGCAGTCCGATAGAGGGAAGCGTCCGGGGTCGCCATATCGTCTAGGAACCCCAGCTTCGGCTCGCCAGAGCGCTCGAGTACACCCAGCAGAACCTTCTTGCGTGCGTTGACCAATGGCCGGCTGAGGGAGTGTCGGACGACGAGTTCATTGTTGATCCGTGGTGTTACGGGGAACCTCTCGTCTGAGAACTCCGACAATCGCTCGCGCAGCTCGCTATCGCGCGTGACCCCAAGATCCTGTCGTTGGCCAAACCACCGGGGGCCGTCTGTGCTGGGCTCTACGGCGCGCCGCATGGTCCTTTGAAGGCTCTCCTGTGCGGCGTCAGTCATATGCTGTAGCTCTTGCAGCGCGAACGGGTCGCTGCCGGTTAGGTCCGTATCTCGCTGCAGCTGGAGCAAGCACTCGGCCTCGAGGGCGATCTCAGCGAACGGGATCGGTTCGGTCGGAACAGCAAGCACAACCCCCACGTCCTCAGGCATCTCGCTCCGCGCAAACGCATCGAGTTCAGCCACTTCCTCATCAGTTGCCGGCAACGAGTACACGATGCGTCCGTCGTCCCCGGGCTTCAGCTCCCACGCTGGGTGATCCGTTCCGCGCCCAAGCAGCTCAGACACCGGTACATACTCTCCAGAGAAGTAGCGATGCACACAGAACCGCAAGTTGTGGAGCACCGGTCTCCAGCTGGGCGCCGGGTGTTCAGAGGACAGGAACGCGATCGAATCGAAACCGGATGCCCGGTGTAGCTTCTCCTCCTCGAGGCGACCTCGCAAATCTACATCCGTGCCGTGCCAGACGGACACGTCGTCGGTCCGACGTCTGTGCAGCAGGAGCTTCCGGTCGATCAGGGCGTCGACTGCCGCCGTCGCTGCGTCCTTTGTGATCGCGTCACACCCCTGGATGGCTGTCGTTAGGGTCTCGCGGGCCACTTGGGCGCGATGACCTGACTGCCCCAGGCTGAGGAGAGCTGCAGCCGCGATTGCATGCTCCTCATCCAGGGACGATGTCTTGCTCAGCGCGCTCTCCGTCTCGAGCCACCGCCGGTGGCTGCCAGCCACGCCCATGTCGTCGGCCATCGCGTCAGAGAACCCATCGTAGAGGTCTTTGAGTGTGACCACTCGAGCAAGATCGGCCTCGGCCAGGAACGAGAAGACGGTGCGCTCGTTCTGACCTATTCTCGCAGAGAGTCGCGGCAGCATGTACAGGGTGCCCGGAGCCAGCGGATATGCCCGTTGCAGTGTCGCAGCCAGGTCGGCATCGTCCTGGAAGTCCTCAAACAGGCCGTGTGCACGCAGCTCAACTGCAGCTTCTACGAACGTTCGCTCATCCGGCAATGCAAGCCGATCTGGCCTTGCTTGTTCCACTACGTCGGCGATCAGTCCGTGCATCTCCCGACTGTCATCGACGAACCGAACGGCGCCGAAACGACCCTCGATCTTCCGCCACTCG
>CAZSJP010000589.1:0-3522 GCA_964606675.1 uncultured bacterium | reverse complement strand
CGCAGTTCCGGAGTTATCAGCTCCGACACCAGATCCTGTATCTGAGAGACTTTCTCCAGCGTCTCAGGCGACAGGATATTGTTGTCCTCCAGCCTGCGGACGACGTCTTCGAGTTGCCTGGCCACCTCGTCGACCGCTCGCCCTATCTGCTCCTGTTGTTCGCCGAGCCGACCGGCCTCCTCGCGGCTCTCCCACGACATGCCCTCCGTCTTCAGCACTTCTCTCCGCAGAGCATCGAGCCGCTCGCCTATCTCGTGGCTTTTCCGTAGGGCTTCGGCGAGCGCGCCCATCTGCGTCTGCTGATTCCGCTCGGACTCGGCAAAGACCTCGACGGCGCTCGGGAAACGTAGGACGTGCTCTTCGCTCTCACCCGATTTCGGGCCATTCACCCTGTCATCGTCGAACGCGACCACCCTGTACGTGATGCGATCCTCCGGCAGGAGATCCATGTCGCCAACGTCCCAGACATAGCGCGACTCGGCCTGCCCCCGGCCGACACGACGCTTCGGCAGGTCGGTCGTTCGGTCCTCGCCATCGGGGCCGCGGTATCTCAGTTCCATTCGCCCAATCCCGAAGTCGTCTATGGCGTCGGCGCCGAGGTCGACCAGCATGTTCTGGTCCAGATCGGAATGACTCTCCGGCCGCACGATCCTGACGACGGGACGTTCGTCAGGGATGGCGGTGACGTGATACGCGATCCTGTCGCGATTGCGGTACCCATACTCGTCCGCCAGGTCGATCTCGAACTCGTCGCTGCGTCGGACGCGCAGCACACCCTCGGCCTGCTCGGACATCGTGCCCAGCGCAAGCGTATCCCCTCTGCCGAATCGTAAGGTCGCCGCCATCAGCGGCTTGTTGGCGCGAATCGAGATGCTGGCTCTCGTCCCGACGACAGCAGCCACGTTTCCTTCGTCGGCTGGTAGCGTATCGGAGTCGATCCCGGTGTAGCGAGGGAAGTCGAGCACGATGCCTATGCGTTGCACTCTGGGGCGATCCACAACCTCGACGCTGAAGACCGGCGACCGGATGTCGCCCGCAGCAACCCGGTACTGAGCGTCGCCTCGCACTTGCGGCCACTGCCACGTCGCCACGCCGGAATCACCGACGGCCACAACGTCTCGACGCCAGATGGTCGACGCCGCCTCTCGCGACAGAACTGCCGCGCTGGCGGGCACGTCTCCCGCCAGGATTGCGCTGACGCGCAACGTGTCGCCGCGCGCTAGGCGCGTGTCGCCGGGGCTGACGTCGATCGACAGATTCGCGAGCGCAGCGAAGGACCTGGTTGGCGCGAGAAGACGTTCGTAGGCGGGAAGCATCGCGTCCGGCGCAAACGTGACGCTTGCGCCACAGACGACCCAGGCCAAACAGAACGCCCCGGCCGATCGCAGCAGGGGCTTGCGGTCGATGCACGAGCGGAGGTCGAGGCGCTGGAGTACCTCTCCGGCTTCGCGCGTGACGGCCTCCGCCAGAGTTGTCGATCCGTGCACCCGGCCCGTTGCGAATTCCCGCCCGGCAACGAGACGCTCGCGAAACTCAGGGTAGGCAAGCTCGACGTCCGCAGCGACCCGGGCCATATCCCCGACCGAACGAGCTACACGACGTCCGACGACCACTCCCGTGACGGCGGCGAGCACTGCGATCAGCCCCCAGAGTGCCAACCGGCCCGCCGGTTCTGCATTCGCCATCCATTCGACCGCCGCTGCCGTCACGATGCCGACGACTACCGCGGTGGCGACAGACAGTGACGTGCTCGCAGCTGCGAGGACGACGCGATTCCGTCGCAATCGGCCCAGAGAGCCAAGCTGCTCGGAGCGGTCCTGCATCGAAGGAGGGAGTCCTTTCCGACACGTGTGTCGAGGGGTCGGCTTTGGCCGTCTCGGCCGCGAGGAACGGCTATTCTCATTCTTACGTCGGCCGGAACGGCCTTGTTCCGACCGCGGAGTCGCAATGCACTTCGCGTGCCATTGCGGGCGCCCACGCAAACTTTCGTATTATAGCCTGAAGAGCTTACTGTCCCCAAGATGGAGCGCACCGATCTCGGAGCATCGCGCATGCGTCACGAGTCGTTCTACATCCGCCCGCTCGAACCGGACGACGTGGATCGGGTCGCCGCGCTACTCGACGCGAGCATGGCCCACGACTCCGTTACGCCCGCCTGGGTGAGCGAGAAGACGGCCGGCGACCCGGACTACGACCCGCGGGTTACGCTGTGCGCCTCGGATGGTGGCGCGCTCGTCGGGTTCGCGCAAGGCATCGTGCGGCCGCGTAACGAGCAACCGTCAGGTTGCATCAAGTGGTTCGCGACGGCCGAAGGCGCCAGGGGGGGCGGCGTCGCCACGACGCTATTCGACAAGATTGAGCGCGCGATGTACAGAAAGGGCGTTCGGACGGTCTCGATCGCGTCGCTGCCACCCAACTACACGATGCCGGGGCTCGATCCTCGATACACGGACGCCTACGTCTTCCTCGAACGCCGCGGGTACAGGAAGACGTCCGAGACGTTCAACATGACGTGCAACCTGGGCGAGCGGAATTGGGACACGCGGGCCGGCGAGGAGCGACTCAGAAGCAACGGCATATCCGTCAGAAGGGCCGTACGGTCCGATCTGTCGCGAGTGCGCGACCACATGATGGCTCATTTCCCCGGTTGGATGCCGGAGGCGGCTGCCTGTTTCGTACGCTCGCCGATCAGCCTGCACATCGCCGTCTCCGGCAAGGAAGAGCGCGTTGTCGGGTTCTCGGCGTACGACGCGTGCAACCACGGTATGGGATGGTTCGGGCCGATGGGGTCCGATCCGGAGATGAGGGGCCGTGGGATCGGGACCGTCTTGCTCCATCTATGCCTCTTCGATCTGCGCGCGCAAGGCCATTCGGAGGCGGTGATACCGTGGGTCGGACCTCTCTCGTTCTACTATCGACAGTGCGGCGCCGTTGTCAGCCGCGTGTTCTGGCAAATGGCCAAGCGCCTCGACGACTAGAGCCTGCAGCCGTGGACACGACGACGGGCCACCGCTCGGCGGACGTGCGATAGTCTGGATTCTCGGGCGGGGCCGGTGGTGAACTTCGGCAGGGGCGGAACGTATAGGTTGGAAGGAAGGGCGATCGGGCCCGCAGACTTCACGATGTGGAAGGACTGAGAGGAGCGACGTCGCCATGAACCGTGCAGCGATAGCATCCCTGGCTCTGGCCGCCATGTTGTCCTCGGCAGTGGCCGGAACCTTCGAGCCGATGTTCCCGGTTCTGATCGGCAGCAAGATCGGTTTCATAGACACGACCGGTCGCGTACGAGTGAACCCCCAATTCGAAGGCGCCCAGGAGTTCTCACACGGCCTTGCGGGTGCGAAGCTCCGCGGGAAGTGGGGCTTCATCGACAGAACCGGCGTAATGGTCGTGCCCGCCCGTTTCGAGTCGGTGGCGCCGTTCGACTACGGTTTCGCGGCCGTCAAGGAGCATGGCATGTGGGGCCTGATCAACAGGGGCGGTGAGGTGCTCGTAGAGGCAAGGTTCACGCGCGTCGGGCGC
>CAZSJP010000588.1:0-3529 GCA_964606675.1 uncultured bacterium | reverse complement strand
GAGTCCTCTGGGTGGAAGTGCCTGCGCAGGTCGACGATCCCGTATGGGGTCTCACACTCGTGGTGTCGCCACCGGATGTCGCCGCTCCTGCCCTGGTAGGTAGCGCCGAGGTCGACCTCGTCCTCGGGCGGATAGTGCGTATCCATTGGGTCGCCGCCGGGGTTCTTCCATAGCCCTACGATGTGCCAGTCGCGCCAGTACCCAAGCGCTAGCGCCACTTCGCGGGTGTGCCCCTCGTCCAGCCTCCGGCGCAGTTCTGCGCGACGTTCCGCTGACGGGACGGCTTGCTCCCATATGAGGCCGTAGGGTGGCAGCTTCTCGCGCTCGGACTTCGCCTGGCTGATGGCGGCAGGCAGCTCGATCATCTTGGCCAGTTCCGGATCGGCGGCGATCTCATCCAGGATCGCCGACTGCGCGCTCAGGTGGTCGCGTACCTTCACCATGCGGCCCGCGAAGCGGTTCTGTTTCACGAGCGCCAACTGCGCCGTCATCCGCATACCGTACCGGTAGCGCCTGAGACGCTCGCCGATATCGCTTCTCGCGTCGGGTGCAACGTCACCGTCCCGAACCGCATTGTCCGCACTGTCCAGCAGGGCGGCCGCCTGTGCGAAGAACTCGGGCGTCATGTCGTGGACGAAGGCGCGCTCGTAGTCGTGCTCGACGTCTTTCGGCACCCCGTTCATCACGTCCTCGAACATCTGACCGAACTCGGCTACCATCGGCGCGGCTGGACCGAACATGTGTTCATAGAACTCGGCGACGATGGCGTCCACGTCGGTGTCCACATTCCACCCGAGCCTTGGAGGCAGGTAGAAGTTCAGTGGCTGTGTCCACCGCTGCGGGTGCATCTCGCCGTAGAAGCCTACCACGCCGTGGTCGCGAAGCCAGGGCAGATCGCGCTTGATGTTGTGGACTACGCCGTGGTGGCCGCATAGGTGGTAGTGGCCCCAGTAGTCGTACAGGTAGAGCTCCGGAGTCAGTGCGTGCCACCCCACGACGGCTGCTGCGAAGGGCTGGTTGCGCTCGCAGTCGGGGTCGTCGATAGGGTGGTGCATGCAGTAGTCCCACGGAGTGTGGACGAGGAACGGTAGCAGCATCGGGTGGGGCTTCACGACCTCGGGTGGCTCGGTGTGGTTCAGGTAAGCGAAGAACGCGAGACGCCGGTCGGGGTGCGTCTTGACGACCTCGACGGCAACCTGATTGAAGAAATGCACGAGACGGTCCGTGATAGAGCCGTCAAGCACAAACGGATCGACCCCCAGCTCAGCATCCAAAGCGAGGCAGTTCTCGCACTGGCAGAAGCTCATGTTGTCGGCCGGACTGAGCGAGTAGCTCGGCTTGTCGGGGTGCTCGTCGAAGAAGCGGCGCGCTTTGGCTATCGTCGTGTCCAGCACGTCGGGATGGGTGGTGCACATCTGGAGCGGGGTGCGCCCGCTGCCGAGTAGGGCGAACCACTCCGGGTGATCGTCGATCAGATTCCAGGGAACAATGTTCTGCCAGTTATGGCTGGGCATCTGCCACGGGAAGCCGTCGAGGCGGTTGCGGCGTTGCCAGAGCTTGCCCGCCTCCGCGTCGGCATACCTGCCGAAGCCGGTAATGCTCTCGAAGTCCGGCGCGTCCTGCAAGCTGACGTTGCCCACGGTGACAGTCTCGCGCTTCGGGATGTGCTCGCCAAGATCGCCGGGGACGTACCAACGACAACCGAGTTCCTCCTCAAGGAAGGCGTACACGCCGTTGATGACGCCCTGCTCCGACCCACCGGAGAAGTAGATGACGTTGCCGTCGCGCCAAACGTGGTAGGCCAGCGGCACAAGCGATATGTCAGTGCCCTGCGCTTCGAGAACGAGCACTGCTCCGCTGTCTGCGTGCGACACGATGGGGAGTTGGGCGCCCGTCATCCTGCCGATCGTCGCAGAGAGATCCTGCGCTGTCTCTCGAACGCCCGGCGATGCGTCGTCCGACACAAGGATCGCCGCTTGCGCGAGCCCGTTCTGCACGAGGCAGAGAGGAGGCAACTCGCGAGTCGCACAACCCGCGACCAGCAGCGGCAAGAGAGCGACAACGAGAATGCTTGCCTCGGACAGACGATCCACTTGTTGGCACATGAGATCCCTCCCGGCGTTCCTTGTGACCATGTAGTGCTCCTGCCGGCATGTCCGACACGCTGTTGCCCGAAGTGTCGATCATGTCGCTCGTCAGCCCGCCATCGTAGGCATGTCGGCCAGGTCGTACTCTGCGATCATGTATGGGCCGCCATCGCGGTACTCGGTTAGCGGCTTCGCGTTCTGGACGTAGCCGACCGGGCGTTGACCGGTTCCCTCAATCCCAAGCTCTGCGTCGCCCAACTCAGCGCGAATGGCCTCGGACCGCCGTGTCAGCTCCTCGACAATCTCCGGATGCCTGTCGTACCGGTTGTCCTGCTCTCCCACGTCCTCGCGGAGGTTGTATAGCTCTTTGAACGGCTCGCCTCTACGGATGAAGTGCAGCTTCCAATCGCCGACACGGATGGCCGCGAGTGTGCCGGAGGCATAGTAGGCGAATGTGTCGTTCGGGGCCTCTGCGTCCTCGTTGAAAAGCAGAACGCCGATATCCTCACCATCGATCTCGCGCTCGTCAGACACCGTTCCGCCGCACAGTTCCGTCAGAGTAGGCATCAGGTCGATGGAGCGAGCGATCTCGCGGCAGGTCGTGCCGGGCGCGATCCTGCCTGGCCAGCGCATGATGCACGGCACGCGAATCCCACCCTCCCAGGTCTCGGCCTTCATGCCGCGGCAGGGCTTGTTGCTGCCGCCCTCATCGCGGGCACGGGAGCCGTTGTCGCTGGTGAATATGACGAGAGTGTCGTCGCCGATGCCCAGTTGCTCGATATGGTCCATGATGATGCCGGTGCTCCAGTCGATGCACTCCACGGCGCCACCATATGCACCGTTCCTCGATCCCTCCAGGAACTGCTTCGGGACGAACAAAGGTACATGCACGTACATATGCGCGAGATAGAGAAAGAACGGCCCGTCTCGATGATCGCTGATGAACTGTGTGGCCTCGTAGGTGTAGCGCTCTGTGATGCCGCGCTGATCGGGCTGTTCCTGCAGGACGGTTTCATCGCGCATCAGAGGCAATGGTGGACGATCGTTGCCGCATTGGCGGCCCATGTCGTTGCTGAACGGGATCCCGAAATACTCGTCGAATCCGTGTCGTGTCGGCAGAAACTCCGGCTGATCGCCGCAATGCCATTTGCCGACGATCTTCGTGGCGTACCCCTGGTCCTTCAAGCTCGAAGCGACGGTCTTCTCGGAGGTGCTCAGCCCGATCTCCTGCCCAGGAAACAGCACGTTGTTGATCCCGATGCGCGGCGGATAGCACCCCGTCATCATGCCGGCACGCGACGGAGAGCATACCGCCGAGGCCATGTAGAAGTCGGTGAAACGCTTGCCCTCGAAGGCGAGGCGGTCGAGGTTGGGCGTCCGATTCCTCTCGGAGCCGTAGCAGCCGAGGTCGCCGTAGCCCAGGTCATCGCAGTTGATCAGTA
>CAZSJP010000587.1:2097-3530 GCA_964606675.1 uncultured bacterium | reverse complement strand
CTCACCGGCCTCTGCCGCTGAAACATACGGGTCATAGAGAAGGACGTCGGTCTCAAACCCCTGCAGGAGCCTGATCACGTTTCGACCCACGTGGCTGGCTCCGACCAGACCGATCTTCTTGTGACGAATCTCAGCGGCCGGATAGTCGTCGCAACGCCAGCCGCCGGTATGTACGCTATGGTTGGCGAACAGCGCTCGCTTCGCGGCAATAATCAGCCAACCCAGAGTAGTCTGGGCTACGTTGATCGCGATTGCCGCCGCACAACTAGTCACGACTATCCCGCGCTCGAACTCCGCATCGGACACGTAGGGTTTCACGCTTCCGGCGCCATGGCAGTGCAGCTTGAGTTCAGGTGTCGCATCTACAAGGCTCTTGGATATCTGCGGGCTTCCCCACGAGGTGATGCAGATATCCGCGTGCCCAAGCAGTTCCGCGGCACCGGCCTCGTCGAGGTTTTCCGTGTCGGATTCGTTAGACAATACCTCGCCGAACGAGGCAAGATCGCGCCACGCATCCGGCGTGAATATCGCTGCGCGCAGTTCCCCGTGCGGCATGAATACAATGGAAAGTTCCCCGCTCATAGTCTCTCCTCCGACTGTATAGGCGACGGTCCGGTCGTGACGAACTGACCGATCCGTTTGTCGGCTGTTCGATATCTTCAGCCGTGCGCTTCGATCCAGCGCCTCCAGAACTCGATCGACCGGACCACTGCTTGGTCTTCGGCCTTCAACACTTCGGTTCCGCTGCCAACCGCTTCCGTGGGGCACTCTAGCATGATCGTGGCGAGACGAGGCGCGTTCAGCAGAACTGGTATGACTTCGTCAAGGTCGATGTGTCCATGCCCGAGTGGTGTACCCACCAATTTTCCGCCGAACGTCGTTGGTTGCCACTTCATGTCTTTCAGGTGTGCGCCGATGGCCCATGGCGCCAGTTGCTCCGCCGTCCACACCGGGTCCTCGAGAAGCATCATTGAATTGCCGACGTCGAGGCATACGCCGATGCTCTGGCTGTCGATCATCTCCATCAGAGCGATCAGGTCCGGAGTCGCTATGTCGCCGTGATTCTCTATCGCGATCGTCACACCGTTGTCTTCGGCCGTCTTCGCCACCGGCTTGAGCAACGCCGCCGCCCGCCTCATGTCGTCCTCGGGATGTCGCCCCGTTTGGGGGTAGTCCCATTCGAGGAATGTTCTCAATACCCTCGATCCCCACTCTCCGGCAAGGTCTATGCCCTGGCGTAGTCGGGCCGGATCGATCCCCGCCGTTCCAGCCTCAAGTGCCAGACCCATCTTTTCCGCCATGCTTCGAACCCATCTTGGGTTGTCGCTCTCTGGGTTGAAGTGAGCCGGATCTACCTGCACCGCTGCAAAACCAAGTTCCTTGGCGCGACGAAAACACATCGCCAGTGTCATGGGGCCGTCGGCTCTACGATC
>CAZSJP010000587.1:0-2087 GCA_964606675.1 uncultured bacterium | reverse complement strand
GAGACCAAGCAGCATGGAGGGGTTCCTGCACTGGGGGTTCGATTGGCCGGTCTGTGCCTCGGGTCGGTAGGGGACTTGCCTGCCGGGGTAACTATGCACTGAAACATAATCCTCGGGCACCCATTACACAACACGCATCATGCCGAAAACTCCGTGCCAGGCTGACCGCCAGAGCGCTGTGAGTACCCCACCCATGGACCGAACGCGATTCGCATGACCGGATTGCTTCTTTCAGATGTAGTGGTGCATCAATGCGCGCCGCTTTCTGCCACAGCGAAAGATCCACCATCTGCGTCGCATGTGACACAGGCGGCACGATTGGTATACGCCGACTTCCATCTCGGTTCGAGTCCTTGGAGCAGCCCTCGAACAGTACCAATATGCCGCTCGTGGCGCGTTGTGGCGCATCTAAGAGTAGCGAAAAAACGAAGGTACGCGATCCCGCAGACCTCAGGGCTATGCGATGATCGTTGTTCTAAGCCGGGCGTCTCCTTCCGTCCGAATGAGGCATAATCGAATCGCATAGTGTGCAAGAGGGGACGCTAAGCATGCAGTTACAGTGGCATGCATGATCGCCGAACTCTCGAGCCCCGTGATCGATCTGTGGGACAAGGTCGTGCTCATGCCCCTCATTGGCGTCATCGACATGGCCCGTTCCCCGCGAATAGCCGACAGGTCTCCCGTCGCCATCTCACTTCACCTCCCCGTGCTCCCGGTCGCTTCATACTTTGCTCAGCCGTGCTCCACAATGGAGCATTCCGCCGAGTCCCTAAGGCAACAAACCCCCACCCCTGGGATACATACAGGCGTAGACATGCATTTTGCAGCATGGACAAGACAGGTATTTCTGATGCGATAGTCACTTTCGAGAGCGTCTCAGCACACTTGAACCGGTACCTAGCCTACACAGATGCTCGCGCCCTGAAGATCGGGCCGCGCACATATCGAATATCGCATAGAATCGTCATGTTCTATGCATGTTACGTTGGCTGGTCGCCCAGCCTTCATCGTAGGCGCATCGCGTAATCGGCTCAAGCACACATGCCGGCGCAATCCACCGATAGCTAGAGAGGTATCGTACCATGTTCAGAAACCTGACGATCTCCCGAAAGATCGGCGTCTTGGTGACTTCCGCGCTGCTCCTGATGGTGGCCATGTATACGGTCACGATCCTATCCGTTAACCGGATCGGTCACGAGATCACCGAAATAGCCGAACGAAACCTCCCGATCACTGCTGCCATCGCCGCTGCGGAAGATGCGATGATGACTCTGATGCACGACGCGGAGGTCCTGAACCACTACGCCGACGCGGAGCTCGCAAGAACCCAGGGAGCGACCTACTATTCCGCGGCCCAATGGCAGGACATTTTCCTGGAGATGAAAGAGTCGTACCAGCGCAATGACCAGGTTGTTGTCACCAGCCTCGCATACGCGCGGGAAATGATCGAGCTCCACGCCGCGCACCTGCACGAGATGGGGAGAGTCAGAACCAGCATGGTGGAGATTGAGGAGGACTATGCCGACTATAAGCAGCAGATGGCAGCAACGATAGCGGCGATAGAAGCCGGACGATATGGTACGGCGCTAGCGGCGAGGGAGGAACTTGGCCTGATCGAAGCCTCGCTGGAAACAACCATGATGGCAGCCGTAGAGATGTTCGAAGGTTTCATCGCGTACTCGGCTGGGCAAGCAGATGCGGAGCACGAGGCCACGGATAGCATCGTAACCTTTCTCGTCGCATTGTGCGCAGTTGTGGCGGTCACTATTGGCCTCTTCATCGTGCGTAGCGTCACCCGCCCGCTCAATGGTGCGATCAACATCGCTGATCGAATCGCGGCCGGCGACCGCGATATCGAGATCGAAGTGACCACTACAGACGAAACCGGGCGCTTGCTTGCATCCATGCGCGATATGCTCAAGGCTATAAGCGAGGCCGAGTTGCTCCAGAAAGAGTCGTATGCAGCGCAGCAGAAAGCGTTCGAGGACATGAAGCAGCAGCAGGCCGAACTTGAACAAGCCAACGCGGACATCCAAGCGCAAACAGAGACCATACAGCAACTGACGACTCCGCATGTGAATCTTGCC
>CAZSJP010000586.1:0-3538 GCA_964606675.1 uncultured bacterium | reverse complement strand
TCGGCAGCTTCATCTTTGGGGGGGGGACCGAAACAGCGCATGTCGCCGGAGAGGTGCGCCTGGGGGTGCCGCTGCTGGCGGATAATGGCATGTTGACGTTGGGAGCACGATACATCGTCAATGGGCGCCACGAATTCTCCGACGAACCATGGACAGTCGATGAATATGCGTCAACAAGCGGTCACCGGTTCCATGCAACGCTGGAGCCGATCGCGTTCCCGATGCGTCGGACCCTTGCGCAACGGGGGATGAGTACTTTCAGAGTAGCGCCAGTCGTGGGTGTTGCCCGTTATGTTCAGGATCACACGATACACGTGTATAACTACTTTACTGGCGAAACAGAAACAGAGCTGGGTCACAGGGTGACAACGTACGGCACAGGGGTGACGTTGGGCTGGGCCCCGGTGAGGGGGATTTTGGGAACCGCGTCGCTATCGGTTAGAAGATGGACACAGCAGATGGGGTGGGAAGTGGCATTGGACATGGGTGTTGGACCTGTCCGTTTCGCTTTCGCCTGGGAACCGAGGTTGGCGTTGGTCGTTGATGTGCGTGATCAGGGCAGTATAACGGTCTACAGGGACAAGCCATCAGGGGCCGTCGTCAAGGACAAGGCATTCGCGGCCTCGGTGGGCATTGGTATACCATTCTAGGTCAAAGGAGCGGCGGGGTGCGGTAGGGAATACACTATCGTTGTATAGCCGTATCGCTACACTTCGGAGGCTTTACACGTAGATGCCGCACACGAACGTATCGTGCAGATCATCGAGAACGGCCCGCACGCGCCGCACTATCACTTCATCGCACCTGAGGGCAAGGCGCTGCCCTTCGATCCGAACGGTGCGCTCTGGTGGAACGGCCGGTACCATCTCTGCTACATATTCCAGGACGCCGGCTTGCCCAACGGCGGTCACAGCTGGGGGCACGCATCCTCAGCCGACCTCGCGCACTGGGATTTCCATCCGGTAGCGCAGTCCTCCCCGGAAGGTGACAGCGACAGCGGCAACGCGTTCATCGACAAGGACGGCGTTCCGACGATTGCTTACTTCGGCGTCGACTCCGGCATTTGCCTGGCGCAGAACACGAACGACAGCCTCGACACATAGGCATCATTCTCCTTCGAACGCCAATTCGCGCGTCGGGTCCTCGAACGCGAGGTAGAGTTTCCACCCGCCACCGAGGTTCGACACTTTCGCGAGCACCCGGTTCTCTCCCGCGAGCAGGCGGACCGGCACCGTCTCGATGATCCCCGCCGCGTCACGGCCTACATTCGTGTTATACACCTCTTCCCCATTCAGTCGGATGCGCCCGCCGTCGTTCGTTCCGACGCCCATGCGGACCTCCATGTTTCGCGGCGCGACAACCGTGCAGCGAACGTAACAGACAACGTCTTCCGTCGTCTCGAAGGATTGCGTGAGATCGAGCATCCCCGATATGTCACCAGTCGCCGATTCCCATCCGGCCAAACCATCCACTGTGGCGAACGGACCGATCTGCGCCGGTTCAGCCTCGGGCGGATACGCGCGGTCATACCCAGGCGCGACGGCCGGACCGTGGCCGTTCTGACCGCGCGACACCCAATTCCCGTCCCATTCGAGCGCAAACGGACCGGTTACCTCGAAAGCGCGGACGTAGTTCCAGGGGTCGTCGGGCGATGGAATACGTGGCAGGCGGTCGATCATTCGGATAGAATGCGGGATCTGGAGGAAGACTCGCTGGTCTTCCGGGAGCATCGGGCGACGCCGTTCGAGATCGAGCATGAGCGAATCGACGAGGCCGCGCATGATACGCTGCGACCCGCGCCACGCGCGCATCGCCTCGGCGTTGTTGCGCTCGACGGTCAGCGATGCTGTGCGGTCCATGAGGTCGATCGCTTCGCTCACCGGCGCCATGTGTGCGCCGAGGAAGTCCCATCCCGCTGCCCAGAGATTGTGCTTGGACTTTTCGAGTTCCGCCGCGCCGCCGAGAACCATGAGCGTGCCGACTTCGTCCGGAATGCTCGCGGCGTCTCGAATCAGGCGGTCCATCTCGTCCACGTCGGGCGTGAGGAGGATGATTCCGCCGATCTCCATGGAGGGCACGGTCACGCGAAGCGTTCCCGGCGTCGGACCGGAGGTAATCTCACAAGGTAGAACATCCGGCGTCTGCACGATCCCCGCGCGGACGCTGGACGCCGTCGACGCATCAGGCCATGGGATGTCGATTGTCAGGTCTCGGACGATCCCCTCGTCCACCCAGCGATGGTAGTTGTCACCCACGAGCACCGCAACGACGGCGGTGGACCGTCCGTACCGCATCGCGGACGCCTTCACACTCGTGTCGGATGTTGCCAGGCCATAGGTCTGTGTACCCCCGGCGAGGTGGTCGTTGACGAGTCTCACCTCGCGGGACACAACAGCAGTCTCGGTGGCGAGATCGGGACGTCTGCCGAAGACGCGGAACGGGAAGAAGATCACGCCTCTGAGGCCCCGGTTCAGCGCGATGTAGGTCATGGCGCGTAGTTGTGGCGCGTCCGGCATCGGACCGTCGCTCTCAACGCCGAGATGGAGCCGTTCGCTCCAGCTCTCCCACCCGAAGCACTGGAGGAAAGTCCAGAGCGGATCGCCGTAGAGTTCGCGGTGGGTGTCGAAGAACTCCACGTACGTGTGAAACGAGTGGCCCGGCACGGGGTATGTGTAGTTGCACCGGATGTCGATATCGTGCGAGAAGACGTCCACAGCCTCTGCGGTATGTTCACCGATGTAGTCGGCCATGATCGGTCGACCGGGCGCATACTCGCGCAGAAGGGCCGATGTCTGCCGTACACTCGGCAGATGGATCTCGGACATGTCGTCGCCGATGAAGAAACCAAGCAGATTCGGCTCGGACGTGAGCTTCGCCGTCGCGCGTACTTTATCCTCCTGTTGCTCCGGCGTGGCGTTGCCCAATCTGACTCCTGGATACGCGATGAGCTGGATCCCCTTCGCCGCATATGGTTGCATCTGGCGACGACGATCTGCGACGCCGGATTCATTCGCCACAGATCCGAAGAACGCGGAATTCAGGCCGAGCAGCTCCAATTCCTCAGGCGATCCCCCCATCCGGTGAGGGCGAAGAACGGCTTTCCATCGACCGTGAGCATGTCGTTCTGGAATTCAGCGGCGCGCGACAGCGTGACGAGACACGCGAGTAAGAGCATCTCAAACACGGGTGATCGGCCCATGGGGTTCCCCTTCGCAACGAGTTCTACGACTGATGGTTCAGTATCCGGCAGATGGCCACGCCGGGAGTGAGAGCCATCTGCGGGGCGAGTTCCGTCTCCGCACCTGCTGCCGCGCTCAACGTCAGGACCGGAACGCGAGATATCCCAGCGACACCACTCGGCACTTCATGCCCCCTTGGCCGGTTCGGCCAGTCGAGGAATTCCTCGTCGGGGTCCCCGGTGCCTACGCCCTTGTGGGATCGGTATGCCAGGATGAACAGAGACAGAGTATCTGCGCGGTTTCACCTCGCCCCAACTGGCCCCCTCCACACCGACGCGGTATCATGATGCCACGGGTGG
>CAZSJP010000585.1:0-3540 GCA_964606675.1 uncultured bacterium | reverse complement strand
ATTTAGAGTATACACCACAACTCCGAACACGGACATCACCCCGACCACCATAACTGCCGCATAAAGATATAGCAGTATATAGAATCGACTTGCGGTCATCCTGGTCTGCATCACGACGACTGCGAAGGTCGGCACAATCATGAAAGAGCGCCACGTCGATATGTACGCTCTGGGATCGTCCGCCAGATGTGGCGAGACATATGTGGCCGCGACCAGAGTTTGAACCAACTCCAGCGTCAGCCAGACGCCGTACAGCGCTACGAGCTTCCCGAAGGGGCCCACCGGAGCGATCTCGCGTCGCTCGGCAACGAGTCTCATCGCCCAGGTGGTGACAAAAATCAGCAAGACGATGTTCTGAGCGCTGAGACCGAAAACGTAGAACTCGGTTCCTTCCGACTGAGAGCCGGCGGATAGCAGGGATGCCGGAATATAGGGCAGAAGATGGCTCGTAAAGATGAAGGCAATCAGTCCACCGACAGGGCTGTAGACCATCATTCCCATCAAGACCAGGCCCTGCAGGATGAATATCAGCAGACCTGTCAGTTCGTGTCCCAGTAGCCAACCCATAAGGACTGACGTAGCCAGCAGCGCAACAAGGAGTACGAAGGGCCCGGCGCGGGACGATGGGTTTGCACGGACTGCCACAAGAAATCCCTAAGGGTGTCAGGATGGGAATTTCGGCGCTGCGAATGCTTATAATATGACCGTCCGGCGCTCTGGTGTCAATTTGCGCGTAATGCCAGTACGTGACCCAGACGCGAAAATGCGGACGGAGAAGCACATGACAAAGATGCCGGGCAGGCCCGCGCACTGGCAGACGTGCAACGCCCCTCCACTGGAGTCGAAACCCAACTTACGCAGTCGATTGATCAACAAGGCGGCGGCAAGACGCAGCGAAGAATGAGGTCCGCCTGTGGTCAGTCACTCCTATCCTGCCAGGCGACTGGCAGCGCTGTGGGGGTCTCACGTATGAGGATGGTTCGTGTTACATGCGTGGTTGGAGAGCTGCGAAAGAAGCGGCGATTTCTCTCTTTGTTGTGGCATGATAGCGACATTGTTCGTCGCGCTGCTATTGAAGGGCTGTGTGGGATCGGCGTTCCTCCTTACGTTATTTTGGTCAGAGTGCTGAAGCATGAGAAATACAGACGGGCCCGTAATGCCTCCAACGCACTGGACAGTCTTCGCGACTTTGATGCTGTCGCCCTTCTAACCAGGGCGCTAGGACACAGAAGCGAGCGAGTACGTTATCGTGCAGCTGCGGCTCTTGGTCGGCGCGGCGATTCCAGTGTTGTTGCGTCTTTGGTAGAGGCGCTGCGAGACAAAAAACAGTGGGTACGCTTCGAAGCCGCCAAGTCGCTTGGTATGGTTGGCGATTCGGATTGTCTTGGGCCTTTGACTGAGGCAACGCAAGACGACAGCTTCGTTGTTCGTCAGTGCGCAGCCGCCGCACTGGTCAAGTGTGGTATTTCGGACGGAGTGTGAGAACCGATGTCAGAATTGTTCGGCTGCGCCATGCGCCAAGAAGCCAATTGAGACCGATCGACCAACCGACAACGGCGCTGCATACTAGGAATGGGTCATACGGCACACGCACCCGGGGCGCATATAGCCCAGTGAATGCGGTGGGTAACACGATTGCCAGCAGCACAGCTGGCAGCAGCAACCCCGGGCCACGCCGCTTCAGCCAGTAGATGGTAGCGAGTCCCGCGCCGGAGAGCATGAGCAGGCCCACAACAAATCGTGCGAATAGAAATATCGCGAGCGTTGTGTAGTCCGAGTTCTGATACAAACCCTTGTACCCAAGGCGAACGAACCGGTCTTGACGCTCCTGTCCAATGAACAGTACCAGATCAGAGTATCCCGCCGAGAAGTTAACTGCATCCACCAGAGCGCGCCGGAACCAGCGGCCCGGGTATAGCCTCAGGTAGTCCATCGCTGCCTCCCGTACATCATAGATGGCATCAAACAGTTCGACATCATGCGTTCGACGGTAGGCATTGATTAGGTCCCATGCAAATTCTTGCGGACGTGTCGCAGCTGGATCAAGACCGCTGTCTAGCGCTAAGCGGCCAAACTTAGTAGTCGCATCAGCGGACCGGTAGATGTTTGCCACTCGGTTCGCCGGCCCGACGGCGCTGTCCACGCCAAGTTGCCCCGCGCCGAAACTCAGCCATAGATATATAAACCAAGGGGAGACGGCGACTAACGATGTTACCAATACGCTGAGTGCAATCCTAATAGCCAAGAGTCGTGATTCGCCATTCCGCCATAGTTCATACATGATACCTGCTGGTATCACGACTGCAAATGCCAGTGCCTCCAGGCGATTGAGTGAACAGAAGCCAATGAGAGCGCCGATCAGGACCCATCGCCAACACTGGCGTGTGGACCAGTTCGCAACGATGGCGCAAAGAAGCGTGGCTACGAGTACGGAGTGTAGCGTTTCACGGAGTAGATACGGAGTGCTGGATAGCAGCGCCGGGTTGAAAGCGGTTAGCACTGCGGCCGTTAGGGCGACGCCGCTAGCCCATATGGGCGCCACCTGCCGCGTCAGCCACCATATGAGAGGGATCATGGACATCCCCAGCGCAGCTTGTACGTATCGCACTATGGCGGGGTCTATGCCCCCGATCTGGTAGATCGCAGCGAGAAACGCTGGGTAGACGAATGGGCGCTGGAACTCTGGGGCAAATGGGGGAGAATGGTCGCGAGAGTAGGGATTGCCATAGATGATGTTAAGGGCTAGCCTATGATAGACTAGCTGATCCGACTGCAGAGGCCGCGCATCCGTCTCTGGAGCGTACAGTAGGAAGGTTAGGCATATAACGATCTGCCCAATAGATCGGACGGGCTGCGATGGGCCGCTACTGTTGGGGGCTGCACTGGGCATTGTCAAACCTACTTGCGAAGTATGTTGCGCCGGTCCATGTGAGGAAGAGTCCCGAACCTGCGGTAACTGACCAGCGCGGGGCGCTGCGTTTGCTCGGACTGCCACAGAAAGTCCCTAAGGGTGTCAAGATGGGGATTTCAGCTCCGCAAATGCTTATAATATGAGCGTCTGGCGCTGTGGTGTCAATTTCTGCGAAGCGCCGATGCGTGGCGTGATCCACTGGATTCGCGGAATGCCTGTGGCGACGAACATCGGAATCCGGTCGTACTCAGGGTCGGCTTGCCGGAGCGACTCGCGATACCTATCGTTTTCTGCAGATGGACCGCGCGAACATCGATGAAGCGGCTGCGACGGCAGCGGCGCCAGAGGCCGGATTCGCGTCGGACGCAATGTCGTTCGCGGTGATGGCGGACCGGACGCAACGTGCTGCACAACGCTACAGGCGCGGAGACCGGCCAGTACAGGATCGAACGGCAACTGGCCTGAACCGAATGGAAGAGCAGGGAGAGGATTCTCATGGCTGTGATGAACCTGACGTACAAGGTGCTGAATGACCATCTCGTGGCCGGCGAACTGGCGCCCGGATCCGAGATCGGGATAACGATAGATCAGACTTTGACGCAGGATGCAACTGGCACCATGGCGTATCT
>CAZSJP010000584.1:0-3559 GCA_964606675.1 uncultured bacterium | reverse complement strand
CAGCAGCGGCACCATCAACAGCCGAGCCCAGTCGAACCACGTCAGTCGTCTGCCGTTCGTCGGAGCCGATCTCATGCACCTTCCTCCCGCGGATGCGCAGCATCCGCTGAAGTCGGCGCCAGCCGACTACGTCTCTCCCGGTCCCGAACCCAGGACACGATCCCTTCGGTGACCCCGCGAGCGACCATGTCGAGCCATGCGTCGCGCTCGTCGTGAATCAGCCTGTGCATGAACGGGCTGGAGAGGAAGTGCGGTTCGGCAATCACTGCCGGCATGGTCGTCCTTCGCAGGAAGCCCACCGGGCTGTCAGGTCCACGGTAGTCGACGTCCGTGCCGATCCACGGCCGTCGGCTCTGAGGCGTGTCCAGCAACGCAAGCTGACACGATGCCGCCAATCCGTCGGCCAGCAGCCAGCCCTCGGTACTGCCCGGCGCGTGAAGCATGGCGACGTAGCATGTCTCCGTGCTCTGCCCCGGCAGGATGTCGTTCAGGTGAAGGTCGACGGCAGCATCGACCCCCTCCTGGTTGAAGACATCGATGCGTTGGTTGATGTAGTCCGGGTACGGCAGGCCGAGCTCGTCTATTCTCGGATCGAAGACCTCGACACCGGCATCGAGAAGGCGTGACTCGACCACATCGCACGCGGCACGGCAGAGGTGCTGCTCCACCAGGTCGCCATACGTCACGCCGCGATGCTGCGGGTGCGTGCTATGCCCTGCGCAGATGCCTACTCGCATGGTTGGCTCGATTGTGGCGAGATGAGTCGACAGCACGTGAACGCCCATGAACACGACGGGTGACCGGCGCGAACACGCCTCGATTCGTTCCCCACCTGACGCATGGTACATGCCTTCGTCAAGTCTCGTACATGAGAAATCCCCGGCCATCGCTGAGATGACCGGGGATCGGGGTCTATGCGTGGTACGCTATGCCGCTACGGATCATAGATCTCCAGCGTGCTGAGGACGCTTACGTTCCTGGCTCCTCCGACTGCATACAGACTGCCGTTTGCCATCGATGCAGCCAGAAATCCTCGCGCAGTAGGCATAGAAGGGCCGTTCGACCACGCGTTCGTCTCCGGATCGTAGATCTCAAGTGTGGTGAGGTATCTCCATTCGCCGTCGTGGTAGCGCCCTCCCACCGCGTACAACTTGCCGTCCAACGCCGTTGCCGCCAGGTCGTGCCGTGCCGCAGACAGGGGAGGGCCGCTCGACCAAGAGTCGATCTCCGGATCGTAGATCTCAAGCGTCTCGATGGGGCCGCTGAGGTCGGCGCCTCCTACGACGTACAGCTTGCCGTCAACCCCTGCTGCCGCCAGAAAGCCCCTCCCAGTGGGCATGGAGGCCCCTCTAGACCAGTTGCCAGCGGCTGGATCATAGATCTCTAACGTACCGAGGCGGTCGCGATCGCACCCGCCTCCTACCACGTACACCTTGCCCCCAACAGCCGCCGCGGCGAGGGCTGCGCGTGGCGTTGGCATATCCGGCCCCGCTGACCACGTTCCCGTTGCCGTATCGTGGATCTCCAGCGTGGCAAGGCAACTGTCGCCATCAAACCCGCCCACCACATATAGCTTGCCGCCCAGAGCCACAGCAGCCAGACCGTACCGCGCCGTAGGCATGGATGGGCCGTTCGACCACGAGAGCGTCTCCGTGTCGAGTATCTCCACGCTGGCCAAGGCTTCCTCCGCGTCGCGGCCACCCACTGCGAAGACCTGGCCGTCCACGGTCACAGCTGCGAGGCTGTAGCGCGCCGTGGGCATTGGCTCACCTGTTGTCCAGGAACCCCGCGGGCCGTCATCACCGCCGAGTATACACCCGACTAAGGCAGCGCTCGCGATTGCAGTAGTCCATCTCAGCCGTATCACGTTGTCCCCCTCCTCTGTGGTCGCTCTTGCTCTCCTCACGCCGGTGAGGCGCCTTCCCCGATCCCATTTGCTGGCCAGGCGGGCCAAACGTGTAAAATGGTTTTACACGTTTGGCGGCCAGCATCTACTCCGTCACGGTGTGCCTCCAACCCACTACGCGACCGACTATCTCGATGTCGCTAAGTCTGACTCTGATTGGACGATACGCTGGGTTCTCCGAACTCAGGATCGCGTGGTCATCCTCGATATCGAGGAACTTCACGGCCACATCCTCGCCGTCGATCTTCACGACCGCTATCGGGAATCGCTTGTCCTCTTTGCGGCGTGGGCTGACGACTATCACGTCTCCCGCCACGAGCGTTGGCGACATGCTGTTGCCTTCGACAACCAGCGCAAACGCGTTTTCGTCCTTCGGGTCCGGTACCAGGATGTGGCCCTCCGCTCCAACGCCGACGGGCGAGTCCTGGTCGGTATAGGACTTCGTCTCCCCGGCTGGAATCCTGGCCAGGATCGGCACGTCCCTTTGCAGCTCACCACCTATCCAGACTTCACGCGGGGCGTCGGCCTCCTCTTCGGCTGCGAACTCTTCGCGGTACATCGGGCCCTCGCCCATCAGCAGCCAGTCAGGCCGGCACCCAGTGATCTCGCAGATCCGAGCCATGATGTCAGACGGGATCGGATCGCCCCGTTCGTATCGCGATATGGTACTCCGGGCAAGGCCCAGAAGCTCCGCGAGTTCGTCCTGCTTGATCTTCCCTCTGGCTTGTTTAAGGCGCACACCAAGCAGCGATGCGTGATTTTCCGGATTCATAGGTTGACACCGTCAGAATAGATGCTATTTTTGACTCATCACCTCAGACATGTCCGGTTATTGAGCCGTAAGGGATTTGGGATGACCTCTTGTCGCCTACATGCCGAGCTAGTGCGTCGCGGAATACGGCAGACGGATGTGGCCCGCAAGCTCGGGCTGAATCGCAGAACGGTCAACGATATCGTTCGCGGTCGGGGACGCAGCCGCCGCGTAGAACAGCTCATCGCCGAACTGATCGGCCGGTCAGCGGAATCGCTGTTCCCTGTTCGCCCGACGCTCAACTAAGCGATAGCCCTGCCGGGAATATCCCGCATTGGGCGGTGCACGTCAAGAAAGGAAGGGGCCGATGTCATCGAATCCGAAGACCATCAACCCCGTGGTCAATCGCATTCTGGACGACGCCGAGGAGAGGGGCGTGATCAAGAACCGCCGCGACACTCTTCCGATGTGGCTGGAGATGTCGGAGGACAGCGTCTATGCGCGGACCCGACGCGATCCGACCTGCGCGTGGAGCGACGAGCAACTCAAGCGCATCATTGCACTCTTCTCCGCCGCGGACGCCTACGACCTGGCGGGGAGAGTTCTTCGTCTGATGTTCCCCGGATGGACAGTCGGCTTCCGCCAGGAGTACCTCGGCACGGGTGAGCCGTCCGGGAACATCCACGCCGATGAGGCCGAACTGGTTCAGGACGTGGGCGCACTGCTGTACGAGGTAGCCAACGCTCTCGAGGACAACCGGATCTCGGCGGTAGAGCGCGATCGCATATCGCCACTCATCAACCGCTGCCAGGGAGCGCTCTCCACGATCGCAGACCATGTTGCGGTCAGGTCGGAGCGGGCCGATGGCTGACGCATACGACGAGCTTCGGGAGTTCTGCGAG
>CAZSJP010000583.1:0-3560 GCA_964606675.1 uncultured bacterium | reverse complement strand
TGGCGAGGACGGCGCCGCGCGGACGTACTCGTATTTCGCGCTCAACCGCGAGGTATGTCAGTTCGGGAACGTCCTTCGCGCGATGGGGGTCGAGAAGGGCGATCGCGTCACCATATACATGCCGCGCGTGCCCGAGATCGTCATCGCGATGCTCGCGTGCGCCAAGATCGGGGCGATCCACTCCGTCGTATACGGCGGCTTCAGCGTGGATGCTCTGCAAGAGCGCATCAGGGATTCCGAATCGCGCATCGTGATCACGGCCGACGGCGGATGGATGAACGGCAAGACAGTCGAGCTGAAGGGCATCGTGAACGAGTCGCTGCGGCAGTGCCCGTCGGTCGATACCGTGATAACCGTCAGGCGGACGGGGCATGAGGTCCGCATGGAACCGGGCCGCGACTACTGGTACCATGAGCTGATCGCGCTGCCCATCGCCAATGGCGAGTGCAAGACCGAAGTGATGGATGCCGAGGACCCGCTCTACATCCTCTACACCTCCGGCACGACGGGCAAACCCAAGGCGATCCTCCACACCCACGGCGGGTACATGGTCGGCACGTACTCGACCCTCAAGTACGTCTTCGATCTCAACGATCAGGACAGGTGGTGGTGTGCGGCCGACCCGGGCTGGGTCACGGGCCACTCGTACATCGTCTACGCACCGATGACGCTCGGCGTAACGTCGTTCATGTACGAGGGCGCGCCGACGTATCCGTACCCGGACCGTTGGTGGTCGCTGATCGAGAAGCACGGCGTCACGGTTCTCTACACGGCTCCCACAGCGATCCGCGGCCTGATGCGTTTCGGTGAATCGTGGCCCAAGCGACACGATCTCTCGGCGCTGCGTCTGCTCGGGTCGGTGGGCGAGCCGATCAATCCGGAGGCGTGGAAGTGGTATCACAGGGTCATCGGCAACGAGAAGTGCCCCATCATGGACACGTGGTGGCAGACGGAGACCGGGTCGTTCATGATAACGCCGACGCCGACGGTCCCGCTGAAGCCCGGCTCGGGCACGAGGCCGTTCTTCGGGCAGGAGGCGGAGATCGTCGACGAGGCCGGCAACCCCGTGGCAGATGGCGAGGAGGGGTTCCTCACGCTCAAACGTCCGTGGCCGGCGATGTTCCGCACGCTCTACAATGACGACGAGCGCTACGTCGAGAACTACTGGAAGAAGTACCCGGGCAAGTACATGACCGGCGACTCGGCCAAGCGCGACAAGGACGGATACTTCTGGGTCATCGGTCGGGTCGACGACGTCATCAAGGTGTCCGGCTACCGGCTCGGCACGGCCGAAGTCGAGAGTGCGCTCGTGAGCCACGACGACGTCTCCGAGGCCGCGGCCATCGGCCTGCCGCACGAAGTCAAGGGCAACGCGATACACGCGTACTGCATCCTTCGCGCGGATGCCAGGCCGACGGAGACGCTTGCCGAGGAACTGCGGCAGCACGTCGGGCATCACCTCGGTCCCATAGCTCGCCCGGAGCAGATCGAGTTCGTCGACGCTCTCCCGAAGACTCGGTCGGGGAAGATCATGCGACGCGTGTTGAAGGCCCGCGCGCAGGGCCTCCCGGAAGGAGACACGTCTACTCTGGAGGAGTAGACCAAACGACACGCCACTATGCCGCGGGGGTCGCACTTACGTAGGCCCCCGCACGTTACCAGCCCAGTTCCCGCCTCTCCGATCTACCCGCTCGCCCGGTTGGAGCATCGTTGCCGCCGCGCCCATATTCGTTGCAGGCGCTCTGTTGAGCGCCGCGCATGCTCACTGTTCACCGACGGAGCAGAAAAAGAATGACGATGCGGGAACGGATGTTGGCGGTGATCCAGGGGCGCGAGCACGACCGCGTCCCGTTTGTCCAGTACGACGGACTCGCCGGGCCGACCGAGGAGATATGGTCCGTCATCGGTCGCGAGAACATGGGCATCATACGGTGGACGTCGGTCCATCGCCAGGAGCATCCGAACTGCCGTTTCGAGAGCGAACCGGTAGAGAAGAACGGCCGCAAAGGCGAGCGGACGACGCTCCACACTCCTCTCGGCAGCCTGGTCGAGGAGAAGCTCTTCGAGCCGGCCTTTGGTACCGGTGCCCGCCACAAGCACTTCGTCAGCGAGGTCGAGGACTACCGCGTCCTCGCGGCGTACCTTCGCGACGTGACGATACTACCCGGGCACGAGCCGTTCCTGCGGGCGCAAGCCGAGATCGGCGACGACGGGCTGCCGATGGTCGCCGTGGGGCGGACGCCGTTCCAGCAGACGTGGATACAGTGGGCATCGCTCGAAGATTTCTGCGTGCATCTGCATGAGTACCCCGACGCCGTCGAGGAATGCCTGTCGCTGATGGCGGACATCCAGCGCGGAATCCACGAGGTCGTCCGCGACGCAGCCGACCTGCTGCCCATACCGTTCGTCGACATACCCGACAACATTACCGCCCCAGCCATTGGCCCGAAGTACTTCGAGCGCTACTGCGCGCCGCTCTACAGCGACCTGGCCGACTTGCTCTCCGAGAAGGGTATTCCCCTGTTCGTGCACATGGATGGCGACTTGCGGGCACTGTGGGGCGCCATCGACCGTTCGGGCGTCCGCGGGATCGACTCGTTCTCGCCACCGCCCGACAACGACACGTCCGTGGCCGACGCGCTTGAGAACTGGCCCTACATGCGGCTGTTCATGAATTTCCCGTCGTCGGTGCACCTCGCCGAGCCGGACGCCATCTACGCCGCCACTATGGAGATTCTGGAGCAGGCGGGGCGTTCGGGGCGGCTGGAGATACAGATCTCCGAGAACATGCCGCTCGGAATGTGGCGCAAGAGTTTCCCGGAGATCGTCCACGCCATCCACGATTTCGGCGGTCCGCTGGGGGGAGGCGACTGATGAAGTACTGCGACGAATGCGGTCAGCAGAACCGCGATCAGGCGAAAGTCTGCACGAAGTGCGGGACGAAATTCGCGACAGACGCCGAGTTGCAGGACGCCTCGGTGCTCGACGAAGCCCTGAATGAGGACGAGACGGTCATCCGGCCTGCACCCATCTCCGGCCCCTCGGACAAGCTCGACCCTTCGGACGCTTTGGACCTCGCCGCAACGATCGTGGGCCTCGCGCCGGGCATGGTCCTCCGCGACCGGTACGAGATCGTGCGCAAGCTCGGCCAGGGCGGCATGGGAGTCGTCTACCTGGCCCGCGACACCACGCTGGAAATCGACATCGCCGTCAAAGTGCTGCCGCCGGCGTTGGGCCAGAGCGAGCGCGCCGTGAAGCAGCTCATGAACGAAGCGAAGGCGGCGATGCGCCTCACCCACCAGAACATCGTGCGCCTGACCAACTTCGAGGAGTCCCGCGACACCCGCTTCCTCACGATGGAGTACATCGACGGCCCGACGCTGCACGGCGTGGTCGACAAGTCGACCGACGGGATCGACGTCGAGACGTTCCTCGGCTACGCGAAGCAGATGTGCGACGCGCTCGCCTACGCCCACAGCCAGAACGTAATTCATCGCGACGTCAAGCCCGCCAACGTGATGGTCGCCGCCGACGGCACGATCAAGGTCACCGACTTCGGA
>CAZSJP010000582.1:0-3565 GCA_964606675.1 uncultured bacterium | reverse complement strand
AACCGGGCAGCGACGCCTGTCCGTCTGATGCTTCTACCGGCGCGAACGCCTATCTCGGCCCGGGAAGCGGCAGCCTGGTAATCCAGCCCCGGATAGCCGGGCTGCTCGGGGCCTCACCTTGCGTCGCCACGTCGTGGAAGATGATCGAGAGCTGCCTCGAGAACCGGCACGAGAGGAAGGACGAGGAATGAGCCGGGACATGGCCGACAAGCATCCGGACGGGATTTCCCCGGCTTCATTCAGGGATCCTACCGGATTTGTCTACTTCCACCAGGGAACGCTCTACCGCAACGTGACGACGGCCTACACGGCGGAATACGACACTCTGATGGGATCGGGCCTGTACGACGCTCTGACGACGGAAGGTCTGCTTATCGCCCACGAGGAGGTGGACGGACGCGCGCTAGCCCTGCCCCATGCCGACGACGGCACGTATAAGACGTTGAAGCCTCGTCTGGTGCCATTCGTGTCCTATCCGTACGAGTGGTGTTTCAGCCAGTTGAGGGCGGCGGCGGTGGCGACTCTGACGATCCAGCAGACACCGCTCCAACACGGTATGACTCTCAACGATGCAACCGCGAACAACATCCAATTCGTCGACGGAAAACAGGCGCTGAACGACACACTTTCGTTTGAGGCTTACACCGAAGGCGAACCGTGGGTCGCCTACAAGCAATTCTGCCAGCATTTTCTGGCGCCGTTGGCTCTTGTTTGCCACACGGACGTTCGCCTCGCTCAGTTGCTGCGGGTGTACATCGACGGTGTGCCGCTCGACCTTGCCAGCAATCTGCTCCCGTTCCGGACCCGTTTTTCGTTCTCGCTGCTCTCGCACCTGCATCTGCACGCCAAGAGCCAGAAACGTTACGCCGACACCGTGGGCGCCAAGCAGCCGCGAAAGGTCGGCAAGTTCGCTATGCTCGGCCTGATCAACAACTTGAAATCGGCGGCGGAAGCTCTCGAATGGCGCCGTGAAGGCACGGAGTGGGGGTCGTACTACGAAGCGACGAACTACTCGGATGCAGCGTTCGAGAGCAAGAAGAGCATACTGCGCGACTTCATGGGCGAGATATCGCCGGCGCCCGAGATGACATGGGACGTTGGTGCGAACACCGGCGTGTTTAGCCGCGTCGTGGCGCCAGAGAGCCGCATGACGGTGTCGTCGGACATCGACCCGGCAGCGGTTGAGGCGAACTACCTCGAAGCCGTGAGGAACGGCGAGCAATCGATCCTGCCACTGCTCGTCGACCTGACGAACCCAAGTCCCGGCTTGGGATGGGCCAACGATGAGCGCGACTCTTACTTCGAGCGAGGGCCCGCCGATCTGGTGCTCGCGCTGGCGCTCGTGCATCACCTCGCGATCTCGAACAACGTGCCGTTGGGCAGAATCGCGAGCATGTTCCGCGGCATCTGCACGTGGCTGATCATCGAGTTCGTGCCGAAGAGCGACTCGCAGGTGAAGCGGCTGCTGGCGACGAGGGAAGACATCTTTCCCGCCTACACGCAAGAGGGGTTCGAGTCCCAGTTCAGCCAAGCGTTCGAGATCCGACGGGTCGAAGCCGTGGCCGAGTCGGACCGACTAGTGTATCTCATGGAAAGAAAGCAGGAGGCCGGGTGAAACGACCGGTCCTCTTCTATCCGCTCGCCGTCGCTGCGTATCCGGTTGTTTCGCTCTATTCGAGTAACATCGGCCACGTGGCGTTCGGTCAGGCAGTGTACCCCTTTTCATTCAGTTTGCTGCTCTGTGGCGCGGTCTGGGCTTTGTCCGCCCTGGCGCTTCGCTCTGCACCGAAAGCGTCGCTCCTCGCCGCGTTGTCGATAGCTATGTTCTCGCTCTATGGGACGGCGTACGCCGCGCTCGGCCAAGGCCCCGCCGACGCCTGGCAGTTGTTCCGTCACAGGCATCTGATGGCCTTGTTCGCGATCGTATTCGCGGCAGCTTTCTACGGACTTCACCGGCTGCGCTCCGAGCCGCACGGTCCGACGAAGTTCGTCGCCGCCACGTCCGTTTTCATGCTGCTCATGCCTGTGGGCAGCATCGCCGCGTACCATCTTGGCGAGCACGAACAGCCGGCGAGCGAGCTGGCCGAGCCGATAGGCCGCTACTGCCGGATCGATTCGTTGCGAGCCGCTCGAACAGACACGTTGCCGGACATCTACTACTTCATCGCCGACGGCTATTCCCGGTCGGACGTCCTCGACGACGTGTATGGCTACGACAACTCCCGCTTCATGGGATATCTGCGCGAGAACGGTTTCTATGTCGCGGAGAAGAGCCGGTCGAACTACTGCTACACGAACCTCTCGCTGCCGTCGTCGATCAACTTCAGACCGTTCCCCGACTTCACGACGAGCCAGACGGCGACGACGATGCTCATGCGTGGGAACAGGTTGTTCGCGTTTCTGAAGTCTATCGGATACACGACCATTGCCTACCCGACGGCCCTCATGACGGAGTTCACGAACGTCGACATGTACCGCGGCGATGCGTTCTTCTTCATGGATGAATTCGGGCAGATGTACCTCGACACGACTCCCCTGCCACCGTTTCTGGCCAACGCCGTCGGATTCTCGTTCCCGAAGAGGCGAACGGAGAACGTACTGGAGCACATCGTAACGATACCGCGAATGCGCGAGCCTACAGTGACGTTCGCCCACGTCGTCCCGCCCCATGCGCCATACTTCCTCGGCGGCACGTACGAGCGCGAATTGGACATCCTCAACGAGAAGCTGATGGCGATGGTCGACCGGCTCATCGCCGACTCGCCGGAACCGCCGATCATCGTGCTACAGGCCGACCATGGACACCGAACACTGCTCTATGGCGGCGAGATCTCCGAAAGGAGCCTGCACGACGCGACCGGCATACTGAATGCTTACCACCTCCCGTACGGCGGAAACGAAGCCATCTACAGCGGCGTGACGCCGATAAACACCTAGCGAATCATCCTCGACTACTACTTCGGGACCGAACTCGGGCTGCTGCCGGACGTCTCGTACGTCTCGTCGCTCGACAAGGTCTATGAACTCGTGGACGTGACGGACATTCTGGCGTCGGAACTGGGCGAGGAGCGGATGCGGGAGAGGGTGGCCGAGGTGCGATCTCGAATGCCGTCCATCGGGAGCGGCGGCATGCCGAAACCTTAGCGACCGACCGCGACCCACTTGATGCGACCATCGTAGAACACCGGATGTGAATCGTAAGATCCGTCGTCCTTGGGGACGTTCACGATTGTTGCGAGCACGAAGTAGTTGAACCCACGCGCGTCTACGTCGATGACGCCGACCTTGCCGGGTCCGTCGATGGGATAGAGCGACACGGCTACGTCGTCGCCGCTGAAGGCCTGCGGGAAGCCGACCTTGCCCCTCACGTAGCTCTCGTCTTCGTCCATGCGCGTCGAAGCCTGGACAACGCCCGACTGTATCGCGATCTCGCCCTCGGCAATGGTGACAGTCGGTGCCGCATTCCCCAAACGGCTCGGGCACCCCGAGAGCATCGCTGCCGAGGCGATGGCTACCGCCAGCATCGCCGGCCATGCTCCTCTCCGGGAGTGAGCAGGAAGACGGG
>CAZSJP010000581.1:0-3566 GCA_964606675.1 uncultured bacterium | reverse complement strand
CTCCGACCGCAGCTTGTCGGAAATCTCTACGTTGCTTCGCCGCAGCGCGAGCTCGATCTACGTCCGTGTCGCAGAACGCCGCAAGCTCTGCGTTGGGGTTGGTCGCGAGCACGCCCATGTGCATCCCCGCGATGCCGCCGGCGCCTATGAAACCGATCCTTACTACCATTTCACCCTCCAGTGTTCGCCATCACCCGGATTGTCGCCGCGCGCGGCTGCTCTCAGGACATCTGTTCGGTCAGGAACTTCGCCGCGTTGGTGATCCCGGCCATCGGGTCCGGGTCGGGGTTGCCGCATTCGAGCGACAGGTATCCCGTGTAGCCGATCTCCTTCAGCGCCGCGAATCCCTTGCGGAAATCGCTGTTGCCGTAGCCCGGCAACTGCCGCGGATGGTCGGCCAGATGCACGTGCGCGATCCAATCGCCCGCTTCCTTGATGGCGGCTGCGACGTCCAGCTCTTCCAGCTCCATGTGGAAGAAGTCGGCCATGATCTTCACGCCATCGGGCTTGCCGACGGTCTCGGCGATCCTGACCGCGTGCGAAAGCTGCTTGATCAGGTGCGTCTCGTAGCCATTCAGCGGCTCTAGGAGCACCAACGTCCCGGCGTCCTTGGCTTTGTCGGCCCATCCGTCCACAAGGGCGACCAGAAGATCGTCCTCAAGCTCCTCAGCCGTCTTCCACGGGCTGAGGTCCGGCAGCCGCGTCGGCCCGAACACGGGAACGACTATCATCCCTACCGCGCCGATCTCACCGGCTGCGGCCAAGATCCGCTCAATGTCGTCGCTCGCGGTCTGACGTTCCGCCGGCTCGGCGCCGAGCGGACATCCGCCGTAACCCGCGCATATAGCTGAGGGCTTGATCGGCGACGACGCAAGTGCGCTCTCGATCTCGCTCACACGGTCGGGCAGGCCGCTGCCGCCGAACTCGATCCCTTCGTAGCCCGCTCTGACCAGATTGTCCAGGCGCTCGCCCAGGTTCGCGCCGGGCGCAAGCCCTTCCTGACATGACAGTTTCATGGAAAACTCCTCCAGGTTGGAGACGTGCGACCGGACACCACACTATGCGCCGGTCCTATGCCATCGACTCGCGGCGGGTGACGGTCCGCCCGAGCCTGCACGACTCGCGCGCCATCAGCGTCGCCCGCGTCGCTTCGAATACGTCTTCGTTGCCGATCAGCGCGGGTGCGCCGCCCATGGTATCGTCCATGAAATCGCGCACGAGCGTCGTGGTCGGCGGCAAGAGATCGAGCTTCGTCGGTTCGTCGTCGTCGCTCATCAGCAGCACCTCGGGCGACGGTTTACTCTTCTTCGACCACAGGTCGCCGGCCGTGCGCACCTCTATCGTGCCCGCCGTGCCCGTCACGAGGAACCTCGTGTCGCCATGCACCGGCGACGTTTTCGGCGTGAACCAGTCCGTGCGGACGAACCCGGTTGCGCCCGTCGAGAGCCTGCCGAGCATAGTGCCGATGTCGTAGAAGTCGGTGTCGGCGGGGTTGCCCCAGTTCTGCTGGTAGGCGGTGACTTCGAGGAACGTGCCGCCGGCCACCCAGCGGATTATGTCGGCGTCGTGGATCGCCAGGTCGACCAATATGCCGCCGTAGAGTCCGTCGTCGAACATCCAGTCCGGGCGGCCGGGGCGGCCAAGGCGATGCGGTCGGCAGCACATGACGTTCGCGACGTGCCCGATCCGGCCTTCGTCGACCGCGGCTTTCATAGCTCGGGCGGCGGCGCCGAAACGCTCGGTCAGCCCCATGCCGACGCGCAGGTCGTTCTCGGTCGCAGCGCGCTCGATGGCGTTGAGATCGGCAAGCTCCGTGCAGAGCGGCTTGTCGGCGATTACGTGCTTGCCCGCTTCGAGCGCTCGGACGAGCAGCGGCCCTTTCAGGTTGTTGATCTCGGCCGTCAGGATCAGCGAGACGTCGGTATCGCCCAGCAGCACATCCGGCGATGCGACGCCCTCGATCGGATGCCGATCGACCGCCTCTTTGACCGATGCCGGGTCTTCGTCGTAGACCCCGGCGCACTCGACGCCTGGGATTTCGAGCAATTCGGCGGTCATCCCGTGCACGTGGCCGTGCCGAGCGCCTATCACGCCGAACTTGAGAGTGGGGGCATTCATGGCCGGCTACCGAGGTGAGGGGTGGTGGGCGTCGTCGTGCGACGGTTCCCGTCGCGGGGCAAAATGTAGTGGCGGGCGGGATAGAGACCAAGGTCGGGGGGGTGTATGGGAGCAGGGGAAAGGAGCTGGGGCACATGCGCCGCTCTGCTACCGAGTCGTCCCGCCGACTCTGTTGTAGTGCATGCACTGACGGTAGAACTCGTTCATCGAGGTGGCGAACTGCGGGTCGCGTTCGCCCATGCCCTGGATGAGTTGCTCCCAGGAGACCTGCCCGATCTGCACCGTGCGGAGGAATGGCACGAAGCAGGCGTGGTACCAACCGGTGGCATCGCCACCATATCCGGCGGCTCGACGTCGAACCTTCTCCGTGATGCTTGCGGGGTTCAGTTGGCTGGCGAAGCGGCCTCGATCTATGTGTTCCTGGGGAGCGAGCACGTAGAACCCGACCGTGTCGAGCTTGTCCGCATCTCTCTCCCACCGTTGCACGACGTTGGCCATGCACGCGACGGTCCGAGCAGCCTGATCGTAATAGTCGGCGTTCGCCACACCTGCCGAAAGTGGAGACCCCATCTTCGCCTCAACGACCACGAAGTGTGCCGCGCCCGGTTTCAGGCCGACGTACCCATGGTCGGTATGCTCAAGCTCTGTGTCACCGATCACGGCATCGGCGTGTGTACCGTGCTCGCCCTTCCCGTCGCGACGAGCCGTCGGCGGAAACTGAGACGGCAAGATGGCCTCAGAACGCCACGTGCCACCACCATCAGGAAACAGCTTCAGGCCTCCGGGCGCCTGGTGGGTGCCGCCGCCGTACCAATCCAGTGTGAGCGCCAGAAGCCAACTCTCGTTGTATAGATGTGTCGGCGGCAAGACAGCGTCCTGTCGGCCGCACTTGTGCAGCATCTGTGCTACTCGCGCGAGTAGCGGGTCTGTTTGCATAGGATGCCACCCTCAATGGTTTCTGTCGTTGGATCGAACTGTTGACGATACTGATCTACCAGGATACACCTTCGTTCCGGAGCCTCGCCCGCGCATCCGTGTGCCCGCGCCTCGCGGCGATCCGGAAATCCGCGCGCGCCCGAGACCAGTCAAATTGACCTTCCCTCGCGGCTCCCCGCCCGTAGTGGGCCTCGGCGTCTCGAGGGTTGAGACGAATGGCTTCTGTGAAGTCCGTGATCGCTCCCGGGAAATCGCGGCCCGCAACCTTCACCCACCCTCGGTTACTGTAGGCCTCGGCGTACTGGGGATCGAGGCGAATGGCTTCGGTGTAGTCGGCAACCGCTCCTCGAAGTTTGCGTCGGTTGCCCTTGGCCAATCCTCGATTGTTGTAGGCCTCGGCGTATTCTGGATCGAGGCGAATGGCGATGTCGCAATCCATCTGAGCTGCCAGGAATTCCCCTACATTCACCTTTGCTAGGCCTCGGTTGCAGTATGCTTCGGCGTACTGGGGG
>CAZSJP010000580.1:0-3576 GCA_964606675.1 uncultured bacterium | reverse complement strand
CATCGAGGAGAAGGCTGCCAGTGGGCCGAATAAATCGCAGAGTCGAAATCCCTCTCCCGTCCACCTGCTACAGGTGTGGCAGCCCTGCTCTCTACAAACATGGCCGAATGCACAAGATCGTCTATGACCTACGGTTCTTCGACTTCGGCGTGAAGCGGTGGGTGACCCAGTACTCAACTGGTAGGGTGCGGTGCAGATGTTGCAGTGTTGCCTTTCCCCCCCCTGAATTCACTCAGATCAGAGGGAAATTTGGACACGATCTGCGAATCTGGGTCATCTACCAGATGATTGCCCTAAGGCAGACTCACCATAAGGTCTTCGAACATCTTGGCACGATGTTCCACTACGATTTCAACGTTCAGTTCTGTCAGAAGAACAAGGCGCAGATGGCGGACTTCTACAGCGGGACGTATGCGAGCATTCTAGAGAAGATTGCTGGTGGGAGATTCGTCCACGTCGATGAAACGTCCGTCAGTATCCAGGGAACAGCTGCCTATGTCTGGGTATTCACCAACCTCGAGGAAGTGGCCTATGTATACCATCCTACGCGCGAGGGTGATCTTCTCAGGAGCGTGTTGAGGGTTTTCAATGGAATTCTGATATCAGACTTCTACTCAGCGTATGATTCGGTTGACTGTCTCCAGCAGAAATGCCTGATCCACCTAATGAGGGACATGAATGATGATCTGAGGAAGCATCCCTTCGATGAAGAGTATGGCCGTCTCATCAAGGACTTCAGCAAACTCCTGAAGGACATCATAGTCACAGTCGACAGATACGGTCTGAGGAAGCGACATCTCAACAAGCATAGGAAGCACGTCGAGCGATTCTTCGCGAAACACTTGACCGGCAGGTATCGGTCGGAGGTAGCACGAAGCTACCAGAAGCGCTTGACCAAGTTCCAGGACAAGCTGTTCACGTTCCTAACGGTCGATGGAGTTCCGTGGAACAACAACTACGCCGAGCACGCGATCAAGGCGTTTGCCACCTACAGGAACATCACGAACGGGTGCTTCACGGAGAATGGCATCAGACAGTATCTCGTCCTTCTCAGCATCTACCAGACGTGCGTCTACAAAGAGATAGACTTCCTGCGCTTCCTTCGGTCAAGAGAGACCACATTCGAGAGCTTCAGCGCAAGGAGCTGAAACGCTCCGTCTGCCGACGCGCCCTGCAGACCATCGCTCATTCAACGCCGCTCGCAGGCTCAGCCGATGATCATTCGGGCGACGTTTCCAATCTGTGACAACCTATTGATTGTTCGAGATATGTGGATAGTGATCACGCACAGAAGTACTTGCGAGGAGTAGCAGGTGGGTTCCTCCCGGTGTCCCACTTGCTACTCCTCCAGTAACACCGGGAGACAGCAACGTGAAGCGCCTAGCAATGGCGGTCGGCCGCAATCAACGCGTCAATCGCTTCGGGATGGCCTACTTCGGCCGTCCACAGATCCGATCCATCGCAGCAGCCCATCCAACCGACTTCCATGTCGGAATTTACTCCCCACCCCCCGAGCTCTCTATACGACGGTACGACCGCGACACCATCGACCTGTTGCCCCTCTCGGGTCCCCTGATCCTCGACATCGACGCCCACGATCCCACGCAGGCAGAATCCGCTCGTACCGCAGTCCACACGGCGCTTGACCGCCTCGATGGCCTCGGCGTTGAGCCGATCCTCTTCAATTCCGGTCGCGGATTCCACCTCGAGATCCCATCGGCTCTCCGTCACGCTGACCTCCCCGCACTCCATGGAGTTGCGGCACGTCAACTTGCTCCCACAGCAGATACCGGGCTGTACACGGCCAGCCATGTGATCCGCCATCCCAACACGGTCAATCCCACGACCGGGACGTACAAGGGAGCGATCAGCCGAGCCGAGCTAGACCTACCCGATGATCAGCTGCGCGACTTGCTGAGGGAACCCAGAGCGGTACCCGATATCACGCCGTCACAGGCGTTTGACGAGTATCTCATTGACATCTTCGAAACCCACCTTCACGAGCTCCGTAGCCTTGCCCGTCAGCGAGAGCACATCACCCACAGCGGCCCGACCGTCTCCGTCCCCCCTGGACTCCCATACGCTGTCTCACAGATCCTTCGTTCTGCGATCATCGCTATGGGAACCAGGAACAAGGTCACGATCCGTCTCGCGCTTGAGCTGCGCAAGCTTGACCTTCCATCAGAGGAGACGCTGTCGATCCTTCTCTCGTGGGGTACGCGCCTTCACGAGAACGGGTGCTCGAAGGCCACCCTCAGCGGCATCCTCATCAACACCGCCGATGTCGTGAGCTCGGTGTACGCCGCCGATGAGATTCGACTCGATGACGATGATTTCATTGCCAAGATCCAAAGGCGGTACCCCAGGCTTGCTGATGGCCGCAGACGCGGAAACACGTGGAAGCGAACGCCCAATGCGTTCAAGGTGTACTGCGCGTTCCGAGCCGCAGCAGAGATTGCCAACCCAATGTTCCTTGCGCGCTCAGTTATCAAACGCGTCACCGGATTGGCGCAGCTGAGCAACAGGACGACGGCTTACATTCCCTGGTTGATTGACAACGGGTACATCGAAGAGGCCTTCCCTGAGAGCGTAGGCGGATTCGTTCCACACGCTGCGCTCCCAGATACCAAGTGCTACCGATTACTAAAATGACCGAGCGCTCACGATTTCCCTCTCTCACTCGCCGCGCCGTCGCGTTTCACGTATTTCCCTCTATTGCAGTCCTTTCTCATTGCCTTCCTATTGCTTTCCAATTGCCTTCCCATTGCTATCCATTGCTTTCTCATTGGAGCCCCTGAGATTGGCTCCCTATGAGGGAATCCAGAGATCCAAGGAGAGTATATATATATAGCTTATTGTCCTGCTTTATACTGAAGATAGGGACTCGAGATTGGCCTGTTGTCTTAGCACAGGATCATACATATCTATCGCGATCACAACCTTGGAGCGACTACAGTTCCACCATCGCGCCAACGGGCGGACGGCAGCATCATGAAGACCACTGAGCCGTTCGCTGCGAGCGATTAAGGAGTAGAAAGTCCGACACGATTGCTTTGGAAGGACAGACCTGCAAATCCCTTCGTTGGGTCCTGAAGGATGCAGACATCGGACGGTCTTCTCGCGAATTGCGCAGCCGCGCAAATTTCAACCGCCCCTTGTTCTTACAACGATTCGCTACCTGTGAAGAAACGTGTCTCGACTCAGTTCGACCGGCTATCAGTGCAATTTCTCATATCGATCGAGAGATCTGAGTTTGAAACAGAATCACACTGAAGAATCCAGTAGAGATCGCAGATCGCTTCGACGGTGTTCTGGCAGATTCCAGAGCGGCCAAATTCTTCGGCGCCCCTCGGTGTCCGATCACCTGCGGAATCTGTCCAGGACGATTGCTGTGCGATCCCTATGAAGTGAACACGCATATCGGTAGTCCACGCCCGCTGACTTCTCTTGCGATCTCACTGATCGCATCGCACAGACCGCAATGTGCATCCACAGAGGCGCGCTTGAAAGGATGATCGGCTCGTGGGATATCGATCCAGGCGCGGTGATGCAATTCGCGTGAGCACTTGCGATCCC
>CAZSJP010000579.1:0-3578 GCA_964606675.1 uncultured bacterium | reverse complement strand
TCGCGGAGCAGCGGGAAGCCGTCGGCCAACGTGCCGTCCGGCGAGAAGCGCCACGCATACGCGTTCACGTTCCTATCGTACGTGAGCAGCTGGTAGCGCCTGCTCGCGTCAGGCTCGTCGTCGCGCACCAACACGTTCTCGACACAGCAGTTGCGGATCAGGATGTTGTTCGCCGCGCTCCCATCGTACTCGACGATCCCGAGGTTGAGCGGCTTCTCCCACTCGATGCCGTCGGTAGACGTAGCGTATAGCGTCGAGTGCTGGCCGGCTTCGTCTTTGGTCGCGGTCGAGTACCACATTCGGTAGACGCCCTGGTCGGCGTCCCATGCGGCGTCCCCGAAGACGTACACGCTAGGCCACGGTGCGGTGCCAACACCCTCCCACGGATGCTCGGGAACGATGACGGGTGGGCCGTGCTTCTCCATGTCATGGAACGTCCGCTTGAGGCATCTCATCGACGAGATCACGTGATCGTCGATGAGGAGTTGACGCGCAGCGCCGACGTCGCGAACGGTGGGTGGCGGGTTCCTCGTCAACGCGGTTCTCCGGCAGAAGGTGAGATAGCGACTGGGCCTCGAGGCCCGGTTCTAGCTGACATCCGCATATTCTCGAAACAGACGCAGATACAACTGGTATTCGTCGTACGAGACTCCCGGCGGCGTCTGATGGTCGCACGAGATGATGAGGCCGCCCTTGGCTGCCGTCGGTAGCAAACGCTCGAACTCGGCACGCATCGCGGACTCGCCCCTGTTCATGGTCATCTTGTCGAAGCAGCCGATGAACCGCATGCCCGGGTTCAGCTCGCGCACGGTGGCAACGTCGACCCCCGCCTGGCGCTCCAACGGAAGCATGCCGTCTATCCCGACATCGCCGAACCACTTGGCCGGCACGGTGATGTCACCGTCCGAGTCGACTATCGCCATGACGCCGTGCTCCTTCAGCCTGGGCACGATCTGCCGGTAGTACGGCGCCAGGAACTCCTCGAACTGCTGCGCGGAGAGCATCGAGCCGTGGTTGTAGCTCATGTCTTCGGCAAACGACATGAAGTCGGGCGTGCACACCGAGCATATCTCGTCGACGACCCTGATCGACCAATCGACCAGGTCCTGGTTCATGCGATGGAGGATCTCGGGTTGGTCGTAGAACGCGTAGAAGTGCGGCTGGATTCCGAGCAACGTCCGCGGATACCAGAAGTAGCCGTTCAGGCTGAACCAGAGTGCGACGTCGCCGGTGGCCTGCTCCTTGGCCCACTCGCGCCACATGTCGAGGTCGACCGCGGGCCACGGGTACAGGAACTCCTTCACCCGTTCGTAGTCGTCCATGTCGGCGACGATGCCCTGGCCGTGTCCCGGCGGCGACGGGCATCCGGGCTTGGTGACTCCGACGCCGCCCTGGTAGTACACGTCCAGCCCGAAGTGCCGGCAGATGTCGTACCGGTCGACGACGTCGGCCGGTAGCGACTCGGTATGCCACCTGTCGATGGTCTCGCCCCACCAGCCGGCCCATTCAGCAATCGGCAGGCGGTCGAACGGCTCGAAGTTCATCACGGCGCGGAGGCGCTCGCGGGTCGTCATCTCTGTCAAGGGGTTCCACTCCGCTGCATTGGCTCGGCTGCTTCAGTGGACGGGCCGCACGCGGGCGGCCCGATGGCTACCGGAAGATGGGGCGGAGTGTGGGAAGGCGCAACGGGGGTTGGGTGGTCGGGGTGGTTGGGGGTGGGCGACACGAGCGCCTACGCTTGGCTCGCGCTGCCGCCCCACGCCCCGTACTCCCTCGCCATGTCGTCATGAACCACAAACTGCTTGAACAGCAATCGGCCGGACCACGTGTACGTCCTGCCCGGCTCGCAGTCACGGATCACCGTGGCGAAATCCCACGCCGGGCTGAGCAATCCGCCGCCTGTTGGTTGGATGGCGAAACGCAGGTCGAGGTCCGTTTCGAACATCATCATCAGGACCATGTCGCGCCACTTGCCGTAGAAGAACGGCTCGACGAACCGTTGCGGCCGGATGTTGTGGAACAGCGTGCCGCTCGAGTCGGGCTCGTTCGGCAGCAGGTCAGCTCCCTCGGCGGCGAACGCGCGAGGTCCGTCCGGTCGCTCATCGAGAGACGAGACGACGCGGATGTCGCGACTCGCGGTCTCACGACCTCGGAAATACGTGGTCTTTCCCTCGGGCCGGTTGATGTAGTTCGCCCAGAAAACGCCCAGCCAATCGCCGGCAAACGACTCCTCGAGCGGGACGATCTCGGTTCGAAGGTCGACGTAGTGCGGCGGCACGAGAGTGAACATGGTCGCTACGTCGACTCTGTGCGGCGCAGGAACGTTGACCTCCAGCCGGGCCGAGTTGTCACCGACGCGCGTCAGGCTGCTCGGCGTCGGTTCGCTGCCCTTGCTCCCCGTAATCCATCGCGGCGTCATGGTTCTGCCGGCCGAATTGAACACGAACTCGAAGTTCATGCTGCTGGCGAGGGCCGCGCCGAACACGTTCTCATCCGGAGCCGCTCGATGGTAGAGCTGTCGTATGCCGTTGTACACATTCGAGCGCTCGTGCGGAAACGCGACCCCATGCAGCCTGCCCTCTCTGTTGGCGACCCGGAGTTCGTCCTTCCGGTCGGGCGACATGCCGCCGCCATCGGTGTTGTCGACGACCTCGACGAACAGATCGCCGTCGACGAGGGATTGGCTCGCCATGGGCTGTTCTCCCTGCAGCGAAGCGCATGCCCGCGCCCGCGACTACGCCGTCGCCAGCGTCCGGTCGATCACCTCCTGCTGGATCGCGGGAGAGAGCGTTCGGAAATAGGCACTGTAGCCACTGATGCGCACGATCAGGTCCGGGTGCCGCTCGGGGTGGGTCCGCGCCTCGATCAGCACCTCGGGGTCGACCATGTTTATCTGGAGCACCGACCCGCCGTAGTCGAGGAAGCACCCGATGACGGCTCGCGGCACGCCGACATCTATCGACGTGCGCGACAGCGGCATCTTCACGTCAAGCACGGCCACGACCGGATACGCGGTCATGTCCAGCGGCGCGATTGCGCGCACGATCTGGTTCACGCCGCACTGGCGCCCAAGCCCGAGCATGCTGGGGCTCATGCCGGGCGAGACGTGTTCGCCCGCATTGCGACCGTCGGGGGTGGCGCCGGTATTCTGACCGAAGTTGACGAACGAGCGGAACGAGAACAGGCTCGCCTCGTAGACGCCGCCCCTTGTGTTCGGATGGCCTCGCGATACGCGCGCCACATCGGCGAACACCGTGGCCGAGAACCTGCCGGAGCGTTCGTCGTCGTGCCCGAACTTGGGCAACCGGTTCACGAGATGCTGCCGGAACGCCTCTTGGCCTTCGAAGTCGTTGCCCAACATGTTGCCGAGCTGCTCAAGCGGGATCTGGCCCTGCTCGTATACAACGGCACGAACCGCCAGCAGCGAGTCGATCAACGTCCCGATCCCCGCCAGCGACACGCTACCGAAACTGTACCGCGCGCCGCCAGCCATCATATCCTTCGCGTTCTCGGTGCAGTCGTCTATCATCGACGAGTGCAGCGGACATGGGTTGAAGCGCGTCCCTTCGGCCTCCGTG
>CAZSJP010000578.1:0-3586 GCA_964606675.1 uncultured bacterium | reverse complement strand
TCATCAACTTCCTCAGCTTGGGTGGTGACAACGTCATGACATTCCACATCTAGACACTGCCCGCACGGTAGACGTCGACAGCATGACGCCCAACGAGTCCGTCAAGCTGATAGTCCGGCGCGCCGGGCTGGAGGATGTCGATACGTCGGCCTTCGAGCCGCTGGCGAACCGCCTCGGACACTGGCCGCTGCTTCTGGAACTCGCCGGATCGTCTATCCGCCGCCACATGCGAAACGGTCGTGCGGTGGGGACGGTACTCGCCCGTCTGGAGGAGACGCTTGACGAGAAGGGCGCCGACGCGCTCGACATCAGGAAGGAGACGGATCGCAACAGCGCGTTCGGCGCGAGCATGGAGGCAAGCCTCTCGCTGCTTGAGGACGAGGAGCGGAGGAGCTATCTCGAGCTGGGCATCTTCCCTGAGGACGAGCCGATTCCGATCGATGCCGGCGACGCGCTGATGGAGCTGTACGACCTCTCTCTGCTTGAGTTCCACGGCGATACCGAGACCGTTACCATCCACGACACGATCCGCGACTACCTGCGTCGGCACCTGGAAGATCGGCCCGCCGTGCACGCTCGGCTTCTGGCCTCGTGGGTCGACCGAAAGGCACTGCCCGACGAATACGCCTGGCGTTGGTACGCGTATCACTACCTGGATGCGCAGGGAGAGGAGGCACTCAAGGAACTTCTGCTCGACCTCGACTGGCTGGAGAGCAAGCTTGCCGCCACCGACCCGAACGCGATGATGTCGGACTGCGAACTCCTCCCGGACGACGACGACACTCGCCTCCTGCGCGATACGATCCGCCTCTCTGCCCACACCCTCGTGCGCGACCCCGACCAGTTGCGAAGCCAGCTTGCCGGGCGGCTTCTCCGCTGCTCGAGGCCAGCGCTTGCCGCCCTTGCTGAACGTGCTATTGAGGCTGGCCCCGGCGAGCCAATTCGCCTGGTGTCCCCCACGCTGACGGCGCCCGGTGGGCCGCTGGTGCGGACACTCGAGGCGGGCGATGCGTGGTGCTACGCGGTGGCCGTGACTCCCGATGGCCGACAGATCGTGTCCGGATCGCGTAGCACCGTGCGAGTGTGGGACCTGAGCACGGGAGAGCAGGTAGAAGCGATGAGAGGGCACACCGACGCGGTCACTTCGTTGGCTTTGACGCCTGACGGTCGCCAGATCGTGTCTGGATCGCACGACAACACGGTGCGGGTGTGGGACCTGGATACGGGCGAGCAGGTACGAGCGCTTGAGGGGCAGACCAGTTCCGTCTGGGCAGTGGCAGTGACCCCTGACGGTCGCCAGATCGTGTTCGGGTCGTTGCGCGACCTGCGGGTGTGGGACTTGAACACGGGCGACGAGGTGCGAGTCCTGAAGGGGCACACTTCGATTGTCCATACGGTCGCCGTGACCCCCGACGGTTGGCAGATTGTGTCCGGATCGTCAGACAACACTGTGCGGGTGTGGCGCCTCAGGACCGGCGAAGAACGCGCCAGATTCGTTGCCGATGCGCCTGTGGCGACGTGTGCCGTGTCGCCCGACGGCCGCACTATCGTTGCGGGGGACGATAGCGGCGCGGTTCATTTCCTTCGGTTTGATCGGTAAGCCTAGTGCCCTGCGGGCACTTTGGGAGTTCCCTTCTCCCGCGCTTGAGCGCAGGAGGGGAACTCCGGCAGCGTGTGTGGCGGGGTCGGGTGTTGCGTCGTCCGCTTCGCGGACGTTGGGCACAACTCTCGACACGACCGAGATTCCTCGCTACGTTCTGACACACCACGTCGGCGCGCAACAAGGAGGATTCGCATGGCTACGATCAAGGACTCGCTCTGGCTGTGGGGTACGTTGGTCAATGTACTCGCCAAAGACTACGGCTTCGAGGAGTCGAAGATGACCATCGGCGAAGGCATCGAGTCGCTCGGCATCGACCAGGCGATGATGTGCGGCCACCTGCCGCCGAACGAGGACGAGTACGGCGAGGTCTCGCATTGCCGCAAGCTGCTGTGGGAGATGAGCTTCGAGGACAACTTCGGCTTCGGGCGCCCGCTGCAACCGATCGTCGACCTGTACGAGGCGCACCCGGACCAGATGCTTGGCGTGCTCCTGGACGACTTCAGTTCCGTCGAGATCAGCAAAGGCGCCCAGCCGCAACTGCTCGCCGACATGCGCTCCCGGATGCCCGACGGCATGCAGCTATGGATCGTCACGTATTCGATGAACCTCGAGATACCGAACATCGCCGAGTATCTGCAATACGCCGACGGCATCAGCTTCTGGGTATGGCGGGCCGACGAGCTCTCGCGCCTTGCCGACGACGTGGGCAAGTGCAACGAGATCACCGGCGGCAAGCCGATGGTTGTCGGCCAATACATGTACGACTTCGGCGACGGCAAGCGGATCAGCGCAGCCGAGATGGACGCACAGCTCGAAGCGGGCGTCGCGTTGATGCGTTCGGGGCAGTGCGAGGGCCTGTGCTTCCTCTCGTCGTCGATCATGGACCTCGGGTTCGAGGCGGTCGACTACACGCGCGAGTGGATCGCGCGGCGCGGATCGGACAAGATCTGATCGTCGTCCGATCCCCTCCGCCAGTACGGGCATCGTCACTGGCGACGATGCTCGCGTTTGTCAGTGAGTCGCCGGCCCCATCGCGTTGGTTCCGACTCTCGCGGACATTTCCCGTCCGAGCTACCGCTGCCTGTTGCGCTGACCGAAGGCCGTCCATCCGGAGACGCCGGCAGTGGCGGAACGCACTGCGTTCGGCCCGGGCCGGGTGACCCAGCCGATGCCATGGTCCGCCCAGCCGAGGATATCCAGCGTGGGCAGCCACTGCATCTCCAATCCGCTGCCGACCTCGAATCCGCCCGCCACGTACACCTCAGCGTCGATTGCGGCGGCGACAAGGCCGGCACGAGCGGACGACATCGAGCGCCCGGCATGCCATGAGTCCGTCGCAGGGTCGTAGACTTCCAGCGTCGCGCGGTAGTCGGGAAGGGTGGTGTCCGCGCCAAGCGTTACTCCGCCGATCGCGTAGAGCTTGCCGCCCACGGCTGCTGCCGCGAGCCCGGACCTCTGCTCCGACATGGGCGCACCGATGGTCCAGGAGTCGGTAGCCGGGTCGTAGATCTCCAGCACGGGAAGGTCCGCCGGCTGGTCTGCGCCGGTGGCGTACCTTCCTCCGACGACGTACACTTTCCCCCCGATTGCCGCGGCAGCCGGAGCTTCGCGCCGTGTCGGCATCGGAGACCCGGTGCTCCACGATTCGGTCGCGGGGTCGTAGATCTCAAGGATGTCAGGGCGCGGTTCTGCGTCGCCGCCCCGGGAAGGCGAACCGCCCACGACGTATAGCTTTCCTCCGGCAACGGCCGCGGCCGGCATATTTCGTGCTGTCGGCATCGGCGGGCCGGCCTCCCACGATTCAGTTGCCGGGTCGTAGACCTCAAGCGCCGGCGTGGTGTGGGAGCCGGAGGAATCGGCGAACGAGCCGCCGACGACGTATAGCTTGCCCGCAATGCTACCAGCCGCGATCCCGCTCCTCGCTGTCGGCATCGGAGGGCCGACGGTCCACATATGTCTCTGCGGGTCGTAGATCTCCAGCGT
>CAZSJP010000577.1:0-3586 GCA_964606675.1 uncultured bacterium | reverse complement strand
GAGATCGTAGGCCTCGAACATCTTCTCGGCCGATTGCCGGCCGAACGTCCGTACGACGTATCCTCTGTAGAAGCGTTCGGGCGTGAGGGTCGAGTCCCACGCGCCGTCGGCCACGAAACGAGCGTTGTGCTCCGCGCCACGGGTCCGCCCCGTCTGTGGCGCCACTCCGGCTACGCCGAACTCGGCTGCGCCCGCTACGACCCGGTCGCGATCGTAGATCCCGACGTTGAACTGCATCGCCAACTCGCTGCAGTCGTCGTCCAGCCGCGGCACGAGGAACGTCTCGCGATTCGGCGCGGCGGCGAAGTTCTCCATCGGCACTCGCGACGCTCGGTTCCACACGACGCACGACTCCATGCTCTGCAGGGGCACATCATCCGGGAGCAGCGCATCCAACGCCGGGAACAGGTACGACCGCCCGAGCAGCGAGACGCCCACGCGGACATCGGGGTGAAGACGTTTCATGTTGCGGACCAGCACGTCGGCATAGTAGATCAGCCCGAGATCGGACTCGATCTGCTCCGTCTCGGACATCCGCCGGAAGTACTGGTCGTACCCCATATCCCTCAGCTTGGCCAGCGGCGGGATCAGCTTGCGCAGGTGGTCGTACCTGGCAATCGCCGTCTTCGTGGCCGAGTCGTCGCTGTGGTAGTAACCCTCCGCCAGCCACAGCCAGTGGCCGTCGGCTTCGGGGTAGGATTCGGCCATGCTCGATAGTGCAGCCGTCCATATCTCGGCGCCGGCCGGGTCTCCGGCGGGGATGATCGGTCCGAACAGCGACGAAGGCTCCCTGTAGCCTGCGAGCCTGCCAAGGTTGGGCGATACGCCCGGGCAATCGCCCTTGCCGAGCCATATTCGGACGCGGCGCTCGTGGGCGTAGGAGATCATCCGGTTGAGCAACTCGCGTGCGACTTCGTATGCCTCGTCTTGCGAACGGCAGTGCCTGAACTCTCTGGCGATCGGCGGCCCATCGCCGAAGTGCCGACGGCCGATCTCGACATCGTCAGGCCCGAACCCGTAGGTCTCGCAGCGCCAACTGGTGAATCCCCACGCCGGGTCATAGAGGTCGCCGACGAGCTTGCGCTCGCCTCGGTACCTGTAGTCTACCCATGGCGAGCCGGTGTAGACGTAGAACTCGAGGTAGTTGCACCGGGTCTTCGCGAGTTGATCCACCATGTCGCGGAACTCGTCCATGCCCATCCAGGGCATGACGAAGTGGCGCATATGGAGCCCCCGATACTTGACCGTAGGCTCGGCTCGGACGTCTAGCGGAGACAGATCGAGAGTCGGCTTTCGCTCCGGCACAACGTCGCCGGTGAGGTGAAACGCCACGCCCATCCGTTCGATGAGGTCGTAGGCCGCGTACATGGTCGCGGCGTCGCTGTTGCCTCCGGCGATGATTGTCGGCCGGCCGTTCAGCGCGACCGTCTTCAGCACGTAGCCATCCTCGCGCAGCCCGGCGAAATCGACCAGCCCCGCTTGCTCGACCGCGGCCACAACCGGACTTTCGCCCGGCCCGCCCAACACGATCCATGGCCCGCCGTCAGCGCCGCTGCCGACCGTTGGCAGCTCGGCGCCGGAGATGAGGCCGACGTACCGCTCTACCTCGGACGCGACCCATCCGACGAACGGGCTGCATCGATCGGGGAGCAGGATAGCGCCGACGGCAACACCGTTGTCCGCGAGTCGTAACGTGTCGTGACACTCTTCGAGCCTCACCCCGGCCCTCCGCTTCCTCGCTGGCCACGCCAGGTGTCCCGGATCGTCCAGGTCTGGCATGTCGCATAGTATACCGACCGTTCGGGGGCCGGCACAAAGGCACAACGTGGCAGATCGGTCCTCTCCCTTGGGAACTCGGCTGTTCTTGCCGACCTTGAAGGCCGGGGCCGACTTTGAAAGTCAGGAACGAGCGGGACATGCGCTCGGCGTCGTTGTTGCCCGCACACAGCTCGGAAGGAGTAGAAGACATGTCAGGCACGGATACGATCGTTAGCGAAGCCGCCGATACTCAGGCGATAGAGGAGACCGCGCTCTTCGACAAAGTATGGGGTTGCCTGGCCATCGGCGCCGCGGGCGACACGTTGGGCCGCCCTGTCGAAGGGTGGGACTACCGGCGGGTCGACGACGAATACGGCCGCCTGACCGACCCATGGGCCGGGGTCGAGGGTGGCGACGCCGGTTTCGACATCGGCACTGACGACACCAACCTGGCGCAGATCCTCTGCCACTGCTTCATCGACAACGAGGGGCCGATTACGGTCGAGAACTACGGCGAGTACTGGCTGAAGGAGATGGACCCGCTCAAGTTCTTCTTCTGCCTTCGCAACACGTACGAGCTGCTCAAGATGGGCTACTCGGCCCGTCTGACTGGCTCGCTTAACATCGTGACCGGCTCGGGGCTGATGGCGATCCACCCGGTCGGCATCTTCAACGCCGGCGACCCGGAGCGCGCGTACGTCGACGGGACCAACCTCGCTTCGTTGGTGCAGCGCGATCTCGACATGTTCATACCGGGCATCATCGCCGCCGGCATCGCCGAAGCGATGCGGCCGTCCGCGACGTGCGACAGCGTCATAGATGCCGCGATCCGGGTTGCGCCATCGAATCCGATCGTTACGTTCGACGACCGCGACCCGAACAACCTCAAGGACACGCTGATCCAGGCTGTCGAGGTGGCCCGCAAGTACCCCGACGCGTTCGCCGCTCGCGAAGGTCTCTACGAGAAATGCTTGCAGTACGCGTGCATCGACCCGCAGGAAGTGTTCTCGCTGACGTTCGGCATATTCGCGGCGTCTCGCGGCGATACGGAGATGGCCGTGACGGCGGGCGCCAACACGGGTCGCGACGCCGACACCTTGGGCAGCCTGAACGGTCAGCTTTCCGGCGCGCTCAACGGTGCAAGCTCGGCACCGAAGGGTTGGGTCGAGGGGCTGGAGCGTTTCCCGCTGTATCCCAACTTCCGCAAGACAGCCGTCGACATGACGAAGCTGCTCATCGCGCGGACGAAGGCAGCCGCGGAAACCTCGGCGGGGTTGCTGGAAATGGCGACGTAGAGAACGGTAGCCCGGCCCCCAGTCTCGCCGTGATCGCACAGGAGAACGCGAAGTGAGCCTCGACGGACGCAAGACACTCCTGTGCTGGAGCAGCGGCAAGGACTGCGCGTGGGCGCTACATCGGCTTCGCAGCCGCGACGGTGCCGACGTGGTCGGCCTTCTCACGACGCTGAACGGGGAAGCTCGGCGCGTGTCGATGCACGCGGTACGCGAGCAACTGCTCGAAGCGCAAGCCAACGCCGCCGGGCTGCCGTTGACCAAGATATCGCTCCCGAATCCATGCTCGTCGGAGCAGTACGAGGCCCTGATGGCCAACGCGATGGCAGCCGTCAAGGCCGACGGAGTGACAACCGTCGCGTTCGGCGACTTGTTCCTCGAAGGCATCCGCGAGTATCGTTGCGAGAAGCTGGCCGCCGTGGGCATGGAAGCCGTGTTCCCGCTCTGGGGAGCCGACACGGCCGAGCTATCGCGCGAGATGGTCCGACGCGGCCTCCGAGCGCACGTTACGTGCGTCGATCCAAAACGGCTCGACG
>CAZSJP010000576.1:0-3597 GCA_964606675.1 uncultured bacterium | reverse complement strand
GAACAGGCTCTACCTCAAGCGCTTTCAGGAAGAGACGAACGTCCAGGCGTACATCCTGCTCGACCGCTCCGGCACGATGAGCTACGGTGAGGGGCCGGTCAACAAGTGGGATTTCGCGCGTTTCGTGGCGGCGTCGCTGGCCCATCTCTTGCTCATGCAGCGCGACGCAGTAGGCCTGGCGCTCTTCGATCACACCGTCAGGACGTGGGTGCCCCCACGGTCCGTCGCGGGGCACCTCGAGGTCTTGCTCGGTGAGCTGACTCGTCTTCCAGCCGAGGAGGCAACCGATCCGACGGCAGCGCTGCATCGTCTCGCCGAACGCGTGCGTCGCAAGGGCATGGTGATACTCATCAGCGACATGCTCATTCCACCCCAGCCCGACACGGCTGAGAGCGGCATCGAGCCGATGGTCGAATCCTGGTTGAGTGTGCTCAAGCATTTCCGTCACCAGGGCCACGACGTGATGGTGTTCCACGTCGCCCATCCGGACGAGATCGACTTCGATTTCAGCGGCCCCGTCTCCTTCGAAGGCCTGGAGGGCGAGCGTCCGCTCCTGGTCGACACGTGGTCCGTTGCGCATCTCTACCGAGAGCAGATGTCGCAATTCCTGGACAGACTCCAACGAGCGTGCCGAGAGAACGCCATAGACTACCACCGGCTGCAGACCGACTCCTCGCTCGCACTTGCGCTCTCGTCGTGTCTCGACAAGCGCCGGCGTCTTCACTAGCGATGGCTTTCCTCAACTCGTTGGCCCTCGTGGGCCTCGCCGCGGCCGCGATTCCTCTGCTGGTGCACCTTCTGGGCCGACGTCGTCCACGTCGCGTGGCGTTCAGCGCTATGGCCTTCCTCGAGGTTGTCCGCCAACAACAGTTTCGTCGGCTCCGCTTCCGACATTGGCTTCTGATGGCGATTCGCACGCTACTGCTGATCGCTATCGCGCTGACATTCGCCAGACCGACCGTGAGGAGCGCGTTCGGGGGCGTCGGTTATCGTGGTCAGACAGCGATGGTAGTCATACTGGACGACGGCCCGAGCATGAGCTATCGGACTCAGACCGGCCCGCGATACGAACGAGCGCGGCGGCGAATATCGGACCTCATGCCACTTGTCGGACCGGGCGATTGGGGCACGCTGATTCGCACGTCCATGCCCGATCTAGTGCTCCCGTTGACGGAACGGACGTTGTCCGGGCTGCGAGATACGTCGCCGTGGTCGGGCGACGGCACGATCGCCCTCAGACGCGCCTCCGACATGCTGGAGCAGGCGGACGCCGCCGTGGCAGAGGTGTTCATCGTGTCGGACCTTGCAGGCCCTCCTTGGCGCCGACACGACCCGTCCGAGTGGCCGGAGCGTACGGCTGCGTATCTCTTGGGGCCCGTCGCTGACGCCGGAACGGCCAATCTGTCCGTGGACTCGATCTGGGCCGGCGGCGAATTGGTGCGCGTGGGGCAATCGATGGAGATCCATGCTACCATAGCCAACACGGGCGTGACCGGTATCGAAGACGCAGCGGTCGCTCTCTGGATCGGGGACCGTCGCGTCCGTCAGACAACCGTTGCGGTTCCCGCCGGCGCCTCGCGGCAGACCAGTTTCACGGCGGTGATCGATAGACCGGGTTGGATATCGGGACGGGTCCGCCTCATGGACGATCCGATGGTAGCGGACAACGCGCGGTGGTTCGCTGTGTCTGTCCCTACCGAGACGACGGTCCTCATAGTGGGCGATAGAGGCGAATCGCACCAACGGCTCGAGGCCATATTGAGCGGAACCGATGCCACCTACGAGGTGGAGGCGGTGGCGCCCGAGGCGCTGACTCGTGAGGCTGTCGAGCGGGCCGACGCCATAGTCCTGAACGAACTAGTACCGTCCAGCGACCGCGCCATCGGCTGGATCGCGTCAGCCCTTCGTAGCGGCGCCGGGCTGGTGTTGATCGCCGGGCCGGCTACGGACCTCCGGCTGGCCGACTCGCGCATACTGCCTCTGATCGGAGCCGCACGCTTCACCGGGATAGAGGGCCGCGGATCGCCCGACTCGGCGGCGTATTTCACGCTCGACCCTCGTCCATCATCCGACCCGCTGGTCGATGGATTGCTCGGCACCGCGCCGGCCAGCCAGCCTCGGTTCGCCGAGTACGCCGCGCTGAACGCGCCGCGTGCGCAGGTCGTGATCGCCCTCAACAACGGCATGCCCTGGCTGACCATGGGCGCCGGCAGCGCCGGGCGCGGCGCGGTGATCGCGTCGGGCCTCAACAGCGCATGGAGCGACCTTGCCTACCGTGGAGTGGTCGTTCCGCTGATACATCGCATCGTGAACCGACTTGCGCGATCCGTCCGTCTGATGGCCGAACAGACGGCAGGCTATCGTCGGAGCAGAGCCCTCGACGCGAACGGTGCCGAGTTGGATCTGATCCCTCCCGACGGTGGCCGACGCAGGCTGTTGCCGGCCGGCGGCGCCGGCCGGGCGAATCGCTTCGACCTGGGCACCCTCTCGCCGCCCGGTCGGTGGGAGATCGTCGCTGGCGAGAGGTTGGTAGAGATGTTCGCCGTCAACCTCGACCCGGCCGAGTCGGACTTGCACGCGATCGACGTCGGCACGCTGGAGGAGCGCACGGGGTTGGAGAACGTAACGAGGTTGGGTGCCAGCCCGGTCGAAGAGGTTGAGGCGCTACGTCGCGGGACCGAACTCGATGCTGTGTTTCTGCTTATCGCGCTGGCATGCATGGCCGCGGAGCTGCGTCTGATGCGTGGAGTCCCTGGGCGAGAGGCAGCTCCCGAGCGTGCCGTCGCTTGACCCCAAAGCCCCTTTTGTCGGATATTTTCTTAGATACCTTGCACATTGCATATGAGGCGTGCGCGCCTCTGATGAAGGAACAGCGGTGACTGATGCCGAGCGGCAAGACGAGCTGAAGCGCAAGGGCAATCTGCCGCGCCACGTCGCCATCATCCCCGACGGCAACGGGCGTTGGGCGAAAAAGAACGCCTTGGCTCGCATCGTCGGACACCGCAAGGGCGTCGAGGCGGTTCGTGAAACCGTTCGCGCGTGCGGCGAATTGGGCATCGAGGCCCTCAGCTTCTACTTCTTCTCGAAGGAGAACTGGAATCGTCCGAGGCGCGAAGTACTGGGCCTGATGCGCCTCTTGCGCGAGACCCTGCTGAGAGAGACAGATGAGCTGAACGGCAACAACGTCAGGCTTGTCGCATCCGGGCGATTGGCGGACCTGCCGGACGACGCGCGTTCGTCTCTCGAACAGGCGTTGGAAGCCACGTCCCGCAACACGGGCCTTATATTGAACCTCGCTATCAACTACTCTGGGAGAGCCGAAATTGTCGACGCGGTTGCCGAGCTTATCCGTGGCGGACACAGTCCCGACGACATCACGGAAGACCTCATCGGGCAGCATCTCTACACGAGAACTCTGCCCGATCCGGACCTGCTCATCCGGACCAGCGGCGAGATGAGAATCAGCAACTTCCTCCTGTGGCAGATAGCCTACACCGAACTGGCCTTCCCGGACGCCAATTGGCCCGACTTTCCCCGCAGCCAACAATACGATCCCATCTACAGCTTCCAACAACGCCAGCCGCGATTCGGCAAGAC
>CAZSJP010000575.1:1457-3609 GCA_964606675.1 uncultured bacterium | reverse complement strand
CCATGTGGTATATGGATCGCGCGGAGGGTGGTAAGGCGACCGGGGCTTCCGGTGAGAACTCGGGCGATCAGATCACCGACTACCAGGGGCACGAACTAACGGCGCCGTACGCGCTCAAGGACCCGGTGTCCGATGCCTGGGAAGCCTTCAACGCCTACAGCCACAGGGATGCCTTCTCCAAATCGATCGGCGACATCGGTGGATCGACGAACACCTATCCGGGGCTGCGCCTGATGTACGCCTGGGACGGTGACGCACCGAACTTCCCCGATGAGGACAGTGGCGACCCGCACCCCACGACAGGGCGGATGATGTCGCCACGGTGGCCTGGTATGGCCCTCATTCACGCGGACACTTCTCCGGCAGACCGGTCCAACGACACCGATCAGCCGCGTGTGTTCGACTATGACGCTCACGAGCACCACCCGCGCATCGACGTCGACGGCATGGAAGTGACCCAGGCCGCGATGATCTGGCCGGGGCACAAGCTTCAGGAGTCAACGGACCGCTTCACCCGCGGTGCGATGTACCTGGACGTCCCCCACGGTCTCGGCGCCGCACAGAAGTACATCGGCAACGAGACTGTCTTCAGTGTCGGTGGAGATGCATGGGACCTGGCGCCCGGCGAGCATGTCAACGCTATCTGGGTGTCCGCGGTTGCCGGCATTCCACACATGGAAACGGTGGCGATGGGCAATGCTCTCATAACGTCGGGCAACTCGCCGGCCGAAAACAAGACGCGGTTGACCAGGTACTTCGGCCTGCAGGACACGTTGTTCTCGTACATGGCTCGCGCACAGGATGCGATCGGTGTCGAGACCTCGGAGCTGGCGGAGCTGGAAGCGGCGTTGGCGGCCAACGTGCCGACGGCGCCAGGAAACCCGGCGACCATGAGCGCGAACAGCGGACCAGGTCAGCTGCAGCTGAAGTGGGCCGCGGTCACGGGCGCCGATGGCTACCGTGTCTATCGTACCACTGGCAACCGAGTCGGCGAGTTCGGCTGGGAGAAGGTGTACGACGGCACTGAGACGTCATACGACGACGCTACCGGTGTCCAGACCGGAGTAGCGTACTTCTACTACGTGGTCGCTGTGAAGGGCGGGGTTGAGTCGAGCGCGCATATGGCGCGAACGTCTCAGGGCATAAGCCCGCTCACTGCCACTTCGGCTGATCTCAGCGACGTCTACGTCGTTCCCAACCCATGGGATTCCCGCTATCAGAACTCGGAATTCGTGGCTGAGGCCGGCGGCACGTTGCCCGACTGGGCTGGGCAGGTGGTCTTCCATGGCATTACGGAGAAATGCACGATCCACATCTACACTCTCGATGGGATCGAGATCAAGCAGATCGCTCATACGCCTCTGGAACCCGACCCCGGCGACCTGATCGGATTCGGGGATGAGCCGTGGGATCTGCGGACGAACAGTGGTCAGCCAGTCGTTAGTGGCGTTTATGTTTACGTCATCAAGAACGACAGCGGCGGCAGTAATGCAGTTGGCAAGATTGTCGTCATTCGCTGAGCGAGACCTCGGAAGGGGAAGACAATGAAACGTCAAAACATACTCGTGACGGCGTTGATCACCGGCTTGCTGGCGTCGTCCGTCGCTTTCAGTCAGACAGAAGAAGATCCGTTCTCTTTCAACCACACCAAGTTCGGCCAGGCCGGCATGAAGTTCCTCGAGATCGGGGTCAGTGCCAGGGCCGAGGGCATGGGTGGAGCGGTCACCGCCGTTCCGATGGGTGCCGCATCGGCATTCTACAACCCGGCTGGTCTCGCCAATCCCATCGGCGAGCGCGGCGATGTGTTCTTCGCCAACACCAAGTGGTTCGCCGACATCAACATAATGGCGGGTGCCGCAATATACGAGACGCCGTACCTCACGGTCGGTCTATCGTACATGGCAGTCGACTACGGCGATATCCAGGGCTGGCGGATGGTCGACAGGTTTACAAGCGAGAAGACGAAGATGCTGGACGTCACCTCGTCGGCTATCGGAGTCGCGCTTGCCAAACAGGTCACCGACAAGTTCAGCGTCGGTCTGACCTCGCGGTTGGTGTCGGAAGATCTTGACGCCATCAGTGCTGAAGGCTCCAAGGTCAGCACCATGGTCTGGGATGCCGGCACGTTGTACAATACCGGCTGGGGTGGTTC
>CAZSJP010000575.1:0-1405 GCA_964606675.1 uncultured bacterium | reverse complement strand
CGGAACTTCGCCACCAGAGTGAAGCACCAGGACGTGGAATACGAATTGCCGCTGATATTCCGCATCGGCATGGCAGCCGACGTTCTGAACCTCGGTGGCACTGCGGATGGTTCGCAGGCCCTCTTGGTCAGCGTTGATGCGTTGCATCCGCGCGACCGCGCGGAGGAAGCGATCCTGGGGCTTGAGTACAATCTCCAGGACATGCTGTATGTTCGGGCCGCTTCCAGGCTCGGCAACGACTACACTGGCGGCGACGTCGACCAGCCGATGACGGTCAGCATCGCGTCGCTTGGCGCCGGCATTCGTTACAAGGTCGGGCCGACCGATCTTAACGTGAATGGTTCATGGTCGAACCAGGGCGACCTGCTTGACTCCGTCATCAGGTTCGACGTACAGATCGGTTTCTAGCATTGGCACGCATGCGCGTCACGAGCGCCGTGACGTTTGGAGGGCGGACCTTCGGGTTCCGCCCTCCATGTTTTTTGCCACATTCGTCTGGCACTCACTTGCCGAGACTCGGCTGACGCGGCTCGCGGGCCCTGCCTAGCTATAGGGACCCGCGCGAGCGAGCGCCACGACAGCCATGACACGGCGCCAATGCCCGATAGCGAGGTCCGTAGAGCATGCTCGTTACGCTGCATAGTGGCCTACTGAGGGCCACCGTTGTCGACAACGAACCCCATCCGGAGGCGAACGGACACCTCGCAGGCTACAACGGTTTGGCATCGCTCACTCACGAAGAGGCGCCGAGGAATCTCTTCGTGCCGCAGTATGCCGGCCTGAACCTTGAACTGTATTTCGACGGCGTCGACGAAGAGCGCGACCACCTGTTCGAACCGCGCCACGCTCCGATATCGCTTCGGCAAATCAGCGATAGTGCTGCCGAACTCCACCAGGCTCCGACGCCGCACTGGCAGGTTGAGAGCTGGACCGCATTCCAGCTTGTGGAGCCGCACTACGTCGATTTCCACTACCGTGCGATTCCGCGCGCAAAGACGTTCGAGAGTTCGCGCATGGGCGTGTTCTGGGCTAGCTACATCTATCGCCCAGAAGACCCAGCCCTGAACTTCGTCAGGTACGATCCGGACGATGGGGGGCAGTGGATTCGGCACTATTCTGCCACCCACGGAACCGAGAGCACCCACCGACACAGGGACGACACGCACGAGATTCCACCGAACCCAGTGCACGACAGGATGATGTACTCCGCGATGTCTCCCTGGAGATACGCGCACCCCTACTATTACGGTGTCTCGGGCGGGATGACGTACCTGTTCATGGCCGATGACTCGCCGGCGGTCCGGTTCACGCAATCGCCGTCGGGAGGTGGACATCGTAACCCGGCGTGGGATTTCCAGCTGATCATCCCCGACTATCGGGCTGGCGAGGAATATGAATTGCGCGC
>CAZSJP010000574.1:1295-3626 GCA_964606675.1 uncultured bacterium | reverse complement strand
CGTGTGGGTCTGGCGCTTGCTGGTGTTGTTCGAGGTGATCGCCTACGAGCGGCTGGGCTATACGCTTGGCGCGGCGGACGATCTGTATTCCTCTTACGACGCGATCATGAGCTGGCAGGGCTTCGGCGGCTTCATAGTGTTCGTGCTTTGGGGCCTCTGGATGGCGCGGCATCATCTCATGCACGTGTGGCAATCCGTTATCGGGAAGCAGGAAGCCGACGACGAGCGCGAACTGCTGCCGTACCGGTGGGCTGTGCCCGGCCTGTTCGCGTCGACGGCGTACGTCGGTCTGTTTCTCATCGCGTTGGGCATGTCGTGGACGATGACGGCGGTGTTCCTGTTCGGCGCGTTCATCGCATACCTCGGCACGACGCGTGTGATAGCGCAGACCGGGCTTGTCTACATGCAAAGCCCGCTAACGCCGCCAATGTTCGCGTTCGGCGCGTTCGGGACGTTGGGCATCCCGGCTGCCGAGTTGGTGGGCATGGTCGGCACCTATTCGCTTGTGGTGAACGGCCGCGCGCCGCTGATGCCGGGCATCTTCCACCTGAGCTGGCTCGGCGCCAAAATCGGGCGCACCGGGCGTCGCATGTTCGTCGTGGTCTGCATCGGGCTGATCGCGGCGTTCATCATCGGCTCGGCGTATTTCATCCTCATCAGCTACACCGATGGCGCGACGACGTTCTTTGGGTGGCCGTATCCGAAACACGGCGAGCAGGTGTACGACGCGATCATCAAGAAGATGCAGGCACGCGTCGGCGTGGACTGGGCCAGATGGACGTGGCTCGGCGTGGGCGCGGCCGTGATGTCGATCCTGACGTTCGTTCAGTATCGCATCCCCGGCTGGCCGCTGCATCCGATCGGCTTCCCGATTGCCGCCGCCGACAACACGAGCACCATGTTCCTGTCGATATTCGTCGCGTGGCTGATCAAGTCGACGCTGTTGCGTCTCGGAGGCGTGGAGGCCTACGAGCGTGCCAAGCCGTTGTTCCACGGCGTCGTCGTCGGATACGCACTCGGCGTGATACTCTCATTGTTCGGCGACTGGGTATGGTTCGCCGGCGCCGGCCACCAGATACACAATTGGTAGGGGCGAGGCTCGATCCGTTCATGCTGCCGGCAGCGCAAGGGTTGCGTTCGGGGCGCGCGCTCCGCTACTTACGAACGTGGCGGACCGGTTGACGTTTGGGGGTTATCAGGGCATGAAGAAATGCGCCGAGTGTGGAACGCAGAATCTCGACGAAGCGAACCTCTGCCACAGATGCGGGCAGATATTCCCTGACGATCCCGGCGGCCGTGCCGGGATCGACGACGACCTGTCCGACCGTGTCGACGCCGAGAAGACGATCGTGCCCGGTGGCGACAGCGTGCTACTCGGCGGCCGCTACGAACTCGTGCGCGAGTTGGGCCGCGGCGCGATGGGCATCGTGCATCTGGCGCGCGACCGCGAGCTTGACCGCGACGTCGCAGTCAAAGTGCTGCCGCCCGAACTTGAGCAAGACATGCGGGCTATCGCTCGCCTGAAGAAGGAAGCGGCCGCCGCCATCGAGCTTGCGCACCCGCACATCATGCGCATGACCAACCTCGAAGAGGACCGCGGGGAGAACGGCACCGTGACGCGATTCCTCGTGATGGAATACGTCGACGGCCCGGACCTTCTGCAGTTGCTCTCCGAGCAGCCCGCCGAGAAGCTCGTCCTGGACACGTTCCTTCCCATCGCAGAGCAGATCTGTGCGGGGGTATCCTACGCGCACGAGCGCGACATCGTTCATCACGACCTGAAGCCGACGAACATCATGCGCACGTCGGCCGGCGAAACGAAGATCACCGACTTCGGCATCGCGCACACCATCAAGGAGACGATGACGCGCGTGTCGAAGGCCGAGACCGCCGGGACGCTGCTCTACATGGCGCCCGAGCTCCTTCGTGGCAAGCGCGGCACACCGGCCTCCGACCAGTATGCACTTGGCTGCACGTTCTACGAGCTGCTTTCCGGCGAGCCGCCGTTCCCGCGCGGCGACGTGACGTACCAGCACATTCACGAAGCGCCCGAGCCGCTAGCCGATGTGCCCGAATACGTCAACGCCGCCATCGCCCAATCCCTCGCCAAGAACCTCGACGACCGATGGCCCGACGTAGAAACCTTCGGCAAGGCGTTGACGGGCGAGGCTGATGCCGGACAGTCACCCGTCGGAGATCCCGGAGGGATCTCCCAAGGCGGCCACCAGGCCGCCACGCCCACGCGCCAACCGTCCGCCATACCGGAACCCCCCAGCGAAGATTCCGAAGGGATCTCCCAAAGCGGCCGCAAGGCCGCTACCGCCATGTTCG
>CAZSJP010000574.1:0-1285 GCA_964606675.1 uncultured bacterium | reverse complement strand
CCCCAACCCGCCCCAAACCCCGAACCCCCCCCGCCAATTTCCCTGTGTAACCCCAAATCGGGCCCCCCCGCCCGCTACCGCCATGTTCGCCATCGCCGCCATCGTCGTTGCGGCGGTCGGGTGGTACCTGATGCGCGACACCAATCCGCTATCGACCGCGGAGACATACGGGTTCCTGTACGTGTCGTCGGAACCCGACGGTGCGACGGTGTGGGTTGGCGACAAGCCGCGCGGAACGACGCCTGTCATGCTCGACAGCGTACCAACCGGCCGTGTCGCCTTGCGCCTCAGCATGGCCGACTGGTCCGACACCGACACCGTGGCGGCGGTGCTCGAAGACGAATACACGCGCCTTGAGGACATCCGGCTGAAACGCGTCACTACCCGCGTCAACATCGCTACCGAGCCACTCGATGCCGATATCCACTGGGACGGCGAGCCGGTCGGCACAACGCCCCGGACCATACGCGACGTTGTGACCGGCATGCACGAGTTGCTGCTCACCAGAACCGACCACGTCGAGCATCGCGAACGAGTTCGCGTTCCCGCCGAGGGGCTGACTCTCATGCGGAAGCTGGAGTCGCCGGGCGTCTTCTTCCGCGACCACTGGGTGCGGCCGGCGTACCGAGACAGCGCGCTTCGCGCCGAGAGCAACGTGGAACGCGCGCAACGAATCGCCGACCTGAAGCGGCGCATACAGACCACATTGGGCGCGCGCAACTGGCTTGCCGCCGAAAGGCTGACGCGCGAACTGCGCCCCCTGGATGCCGGCGCCGCGCAGGAGTTCACATCGAGCATCCGAGCGGGCAGAGCCTCGGACGCTGCAGCGGCGGCACAAACGGCGCGGACGGCTCTGCAACGCCGCATACGCGACATGAAGGCAGGGATCGAGAGCGCCATCTCGTCGCACGAATACGACGAAGCCGACCGGCAGGTCGCCACGTTGCGCGTCGTGGACGCGGGCGCTGCAAGGCCGTACCCCGAACGAATACGCCAGGGCCGGGCGGAGCAGCGCATCGCCGGGCTCAGAACGGAGGCGCAGACCGCGTGGGAAGCCGGGAATCAGTTGCGCCTCAACAATGCCCTGACGGCCCTGCGCCGCGCGGCCCCGAGCGACCCGGCCTTTGACGGACGTTACCGGGAACCCCCCGGAACGCTGGTGCGGACGCTGTCGGGGCACTCCAGCTATCTGCGGGACGTCGCCGTCAGCCCGGATGGGCAGCACATCGTCTCGGGGAGCTTCGATGACAACGTCAAGGTGTGGCGTATGTCCGACGGGGGGTTG
>CAZSJP010000573.1:0-3643 GCA_964606675.1 uncultured bacterium | reverse complement strand
CCGATCACGACTCGGACGAATTCCGCGCGCTCCCGCAGGACATCGTGCAACGATTCAGTATGGGCGAGGGCTGGCGCCACCGTCTGGAGCGGTGCGGTTTCGCGGTGGAGGCGAGCAATTCGGTAGTGGGCAATGTCATCGATGACCCGGAACGGGGACCATTCGAAAAGGCGGTGATCGAGCGCGGCATCACGCTTCACGATTGCGACGTGGAGATCATCGCCCGGAAACCGAACTGAGACACCGCCGTTCGCGTGCCAGTAGGGGCGAGGTAGCCTCGCCCCTTATATCTTGGGTGACAGACTGCCAGTCGACTGCGCACTGCCCCGAGGAAAGGGACCCCATGCCACGCCAGCACCCCAACCTTCTCTTCATCTTCACCGTCGAACTAGGGCAAAGCTGGAGTTCGTTAGGAGAAGCCTACGGCTTCTCCAACGCGCATGTTCTGTCCCAAAGGAGCACCCGATGAGCAAACCAAACCTGCTATTCATCTTCACAGACGAGCAGCGCGCGGATACGATGGCGGCGTACGGCAACGACGTCATCCAGACGCCGAACCTGAATCGGTTGTCGGACCAGTGCCACGTCTTCGACCGGACGTACGTTACGCAGCCGGTGTGCACGCCTTCGCGAGCCAGCATCGTGACCGGCCAGTGGCCTCACACGTGCGGACTGGTGCGCAACAACATCTCGCTGCCCGAGAGCACGCCGTGCCTGCCGGAGATGCTCCCTCGCGGCGAGTACGCGACGGCGTACCACGGCAAGTGGCACCTCGGCGACGAGATATTCGCGCAACACGGGTTCGACGAGTGGGTGAGCATCGAAGACGGCTACGGCAACAACTACAGCGAAGGCCGCGATAGGGCCGCCCGCTCGGACTACGACCGGTGGGTCGACGCGCGAGGCGTTCATCCCGACCCGACCCGCTCCATCCGACGAGGCGAGGCGGCCCGGCTGCCGGAGGAACACGGCAAGCCGGCGTTCCTGGCCGAAGAGTCGTCTCGGTTCATCCGAGAGCACAAGGACCATCCGTTCTGTCTCTACGTCAACTTCCTCGAACCGCACATGCCGTTCTACGGCCCGCGCGACGATCAGCACGACCTCGCGGACATTGTCATGCCCATCAACTTCGACAACCCGCCGACCGACGATCAGCCGCTACGCGCGCGGTTCAACTACCGCAAGCACCGGCAGCACGGCAATGCCAACAGGCCGCTGCGGGCCGAGGCCGACTGGCGACGGCTCATCGCCAACTACTGGGGACTGTGCAGCCTGGTCGACACGCACGTCGGGACGATATTGCAGACGCTGGAAGAGTGCGGCCTCTACGACGACACGATCATCGTCTACACGTCTGACCATGGCGACATGATGGGAAGCCATCGGATGCTCGCGAAGACCGTCATGTTCGAGGAAGCCGTGCGAGTGCCGTTGCTGGTGAAACTGCCGGGGCAGAGCTCTTGCACGCACGTCGAGCGCCCCGTGAGCCAGATCGATCTCGTGCCGACATTGCTCGACCTGATGGGCGCCGACGTCGCCGACCACCTGGAGGGCGAGAGCCTCGCGCCCTTGCTCGATTCCAGGCCGACCCAAGAGCCGCGCGACGTTTTCATCGAGTGGAACGGCACCGACGGGCTTGGCGCGAAAGCCGCCGGCGATGCGCCGGAATGGCAAGCCGAGCTAGGCACGCCCGAACAGATCGACGCCGCGTTGTCGACTCGGGTGCGTGGCATCGTGACGCCGGACGGACACAAGTTCAACTGCCGCGAGAACGGCGACCACGAGCTGTACGACCTGAACGCCGACCCCGGCGAGACGCGCAATCTCGCGACCGACCCGAGCAACCGGGATCGCATGCGCGACATGCTGACCCGAATCCGCCAATGGCAGGACGACACGGGCGATGAGGTCGCGTTGCCGGAGGTGTAGGGCGTGCTGGGTGACGCGCGTGCAGCGCGCGTCACCCAGCCAACAGATGTTTCGTGAAGAACTCGTGGAACCGCACGAGGCCACCCAGAGGCTCCAGCGGCTCGGCACCAGGCTGCCAGCACGTGTGCTTGATGCCGGGCAGGATCACGGTGCCCGCGTCGACGCCGAGCTTCTTCAGCGCGTCTGTCAGCAGCACCGACTGGTTGACCGGCACCACGTCGTCGTCCTCGCCATGGACCGCCAGGCACGGCGGCGCGTCCGGTCCGATGAAGTTGATCGGCGAGGCGTCGAACGCGGCCTCGGCACGCTCGGCGACCGGGCCATCGAGCAGCCCCTCGGTGGCCCAGGCGAACTGGGGCATCTCTTCGGTCCAGAGCGCGACTTCGTAGACGCCGTTCATCGGCATCATGCAGCGGATGGTGTATCGATCCGTCCGCGCGGGGGCTTTCAGAGCCGCTTGCACGCACAGGTGCGCGCCTGCCGAGGCACCCATCATCCCGATGCGGCCGAGGTCGAGGCCGTACTCGTCGGCATGGTCGGCGGCCCAGTCGAGCGCGGCAAAAATGTCGTCCTGCTGCGTCGGATGGGCGTCGGTGCCCGTCAGCCGATAGTGCGGCAGAATCGTCGCTATGCCCGTCTCGGCGAGCCAACTGCCGAACGGGCGCATCCCGCCCTTCTCGCCGCCAACCCAACCGCCGCCGTGGACAACCATCACAAGCGGAAACGGGCCGTCGCCGATGGGCAGGACCAAATCGAGCACACCCCGTTCCTCGCCGGGGCGATACACTAAGTCGGCAGCTACTTTCATGATATCTCCATTGTGACGACCTCGTAAGGTCCTAGCTCGGGCAGGACGAACCTGGTTCGCCCGCTGCCGCTCGTCATCGCCAAGTCTTTGCCAAGGGCCAACGCCGCGACCCGCCCGAAATCGCCCTCGATCGCGAAGTTCAGGTTGCTCAAGGGCGGCGCCTCGTCGAAGTGCCTGTCCCATAGCCCGCCGGCGTTGGCAAGATGCAGCAGCAGCCGTCCGGGCTGTCGGTATAGCGTCAGCTCGACCGAGGCCGGGGCATCGGTTTGCAGGTAGCGGCGGCCGTCCGGCGAGAGAAGCTCCAGCACGCCGAGCAGCAGCGCTTCGGCTGCCGGCTGGCGGGTCTTGTGATACATGCGGTCCGGCCCCCAGGGCAGATATCCGACGTGGCCCTCGCCAAAATCCGTCAGGACTACCCCCGGCCAATCGGTCTGCATTCGGATGTAGGCGTCCTCGGGGATGCAGTTCGGCTCGGGCGGCGTGAACGCCATCATCGCCCGCGCGCCTTCCGGGGGCCGCACGCACAGCACCGGACCGTGCGCCGGCAGTAGCTCGGCTTGGGGCGGGAACCCCGGCAGATTGTCCTCCGCGAGCCGGAAATACGCGTTCATGTCGGCATTGACGCGCCCCATGGGCTCGATGTCGGCCATGCATCGCAACCGGAATCTGGTGAGCCGATTCCCGTCGTCGTCCTCAAGCGACGTCTCCAGCGAGGCCGCGAGCGCCCCGCCGCTCTCGACGTACGTATCGAGCGCCGCGCATTCCTCGTCCGACAGCCTGGCCGCGTTCGAGAGTATCACGGCGCGGTACCGCGCAAACGCCGCGCCCAAGTCCGGCGTGCCGAACTCCGAGCTAGGTGTGATGTGTCATGACGTTGTCCTCACCACGTGCACCGGCGAACGTACG
>CAZSJP010000572.1:0-3646 GCA_964606675.1 uncultured bacterium | reverse complement strand
CGCTGGCGGCCGAGGGAATTCGCTACGATTCGAGTATATTTCCAGGGCGGCGAGGCGATGGCGGCCACCCAGATGGGCGGCGGACACCGTACGACGTTCGCACCACGAGCGGAACGGTTCGGGAGTTTCCCATGGCGGCCGCAACGATCGGGGGTGTCTCTGTACCCTTCGGCGGCGGGGGCTATTTCCGCCTCTACCCATATTGGCTCACGCGTCAGCTCATCGACAGGGCCAACCGGCGGGGCTGGCCGGTTGTGTTCTACGTCCATCCGTGGGAGCTTGATTCCGACCAGCCCCGCCAGTCAGTTGGTGCCGTAACGCGTTTCAGACACTACAACAACATCGGCCGCGTGAAGGGTCGCCTGCAAAGGTTGCTGAGCGATTTCACGTTCGTGCCGCTAGGGGAACGAATAGAAGATGCATGAGACACAGGAGGCCGTGACACGGCATTTCGACACGACTGCGCAGGAGTTCGACGCAATCTACACCGGCTCCGGCAGGGGACGCATCGGGCGCTTCTTGGATGCCCTGCTGCGGAAAGACATGTACGATCGCTTTCGGCTCACGCTTGAGGCCTGCGGCGACCCCAGCAACCTCGACATACTCGACGTAGGTTGCGGGTCGGGCAGATTCGCGGTGCCGCTCGCCGAGCGGGGCGCGAACGTCGTCGGATTAGACCCGGCACCGAAAATGATAGGGATCGCCCGACAACTCGCCGAAGAGCGTGGCGTTGCGGAGAAGTGCGAGTTCGTAGTGGGCGATCTGGACAGCTATGCGCCCGGCAAAGCGTTCGACTCGGTACTCGCCATCGGCCTGTTCGACTACCTCGACGCCCCCGTCTCCACGATGCGCCCGATGGTCGAGCTTGCGGAGAGGCAGGTCGTCGCGACCTTCCCCCGGCTGTGGACTTACCGTGCGCCGATCCGCAAAGTGCGGCTCGCGCTACGCGGATGCCCCGTCTACTTCTACACGCGGCGGCGCGTCGAGACATTGGTTGCCGACTCCGGCGGGAAGATCGACGATCTGCGCGTGGTAGGTAAGCTCTACTTCGCCACGATTTCCCGACGGTGATGCGCGGATGATCAGGGCTCTCCAGGTGATCAACTCGCTGGAGACCGGCGGCGCGGAGGCTCTGCTCAGCGGTCTGTGCGGCCGGCTGCCGGCTTACGGAGTCGAGCCGACCGTGGCTGTGCTGCGAGGCGGCGGAGCGCTGACGTCGGAACTCGACAGCCAGGGCACGCGGCTCGTGGACTTGGGCCGGCGCGGCCGCGCACATCCTGCGGCGGTCATCGAGATCGTCCGGGCCATTCGGGCCTTCGGCATCGACGTGGTCCACACCCACCTGGTTCACGCCGGCATAGCAGGCAAGATCGCCGCGGCAGCCGTCGGAAAGCCGATTGTAACGACGCGGCACTACTCCACCAACGCCAAGCATGAGTCGTGGCTCTACAGACTAGAGCACCGCCTGACCCTCCAGTGCGCCGACGCCATCGTAGCCGTCGGCGACGGAGTGCGCCGGCATCTGATCGAAAGCGGCCTCGCCAGCGCCGACCGCGTCGTGGTGCACCGAAACGCAGTGGACACTACACAGTTCTCGGCATGCAACCGTGAGCGCCGAAGCGTCGGTTCGTTGGTCGTCGGCACTGTCGGCAGATGCCACCCGGCCAAAGCGCACGATGTATTCCTCCGCGCGTTGGCAGAGGTGCGGAACCGATGCCCCGGCGTATCAGGCGTGATCGTCGGCGATGGCGCCGAGCGAGCGAAGACAGAGCGACTCGCAGGCGAACTGGGTCTGGAAGGTGTTGTCAGCTTTCCAGGGGCGGTGCCACATGGAGAGATCCAGGGCTGTCTGGCCGCGATGGATGTCTTCGTCATGTCGTCGGATTGGGAGGGATTGCCCGTTATTCTCATCGAGGCCGCGGCCTCCGGGCTCCCCATTGTAGCGACGAACGTGGGTGCCGTCTCGGAGGTCGTGCTGGATGGAAAGACCGGGCGACTTGTGCCGCCACGGCGGCCCGAACTGCTGGCCGACGCGATCATTCGGCTGGTAGGGAACCCGGCCGAGCGCGAGTCCCTGGGCCGCGGCGCGAGAACGCGAGCCAAATCCCGGTTCGACGTGACACGCCTGGCCCAGGAAACCGCCGCTCTTTACGACGAAGTGCTTGCCAGGCCATTCCGGCGATGTACTATTTGAGCAGGAACCGCGCTCTCCACGGCGCTGGCATCGGTCCCGTGGGCCGCGATCGGAAACGTATGCATGACACGCTTGGACAGGACGTGAGTTCGACCGGGAAGCCCCGTGTGGCGCACCTCATCACAACGTTCAGCCTCGGCGGCGCGACTGAGAACACGCTATGGTCGGCCCGTGGTGCCATCGAATCGGGAGCGTTCGACGCTAGCGTCGTGGCAGGTCCACCGATCAGCGCCGAAGGCGGCCTCCTCGACGAAGCGAGACGAACCGGGGTTCACGTCGACATAGTTGAAGTCCTCCAGAGGGACATCGACGTCATCGCGGACGTGCGTGCCTTCGTCGCACTCGTCGGCTTGCTGCGCGTCGGTGACTACGACATCGTGCATACGCACGGCTCTAAGGCCGGCATTCTCGGCAGACTAGCCGCGAAGCTGGCGGGCACGCCCGTCATAGTGCACACGTTCCACAGCTTGGCGTACATGCACGGCGACCCGTGGTGGAAGCGGCTGTTCTACCTGTGGGTGGAGCGCATGGCAGCCAGATGGTGTGCCGGGCTGCTGTCCGTGACGCAGGACGTGGTCGACCGCGCGGACCGCGACCGCATCGCGACAGAGGGCAAGTGCACCGTGGCGCGGAGCGGCATGGACCTCGATCGCTTCCTCTCGCCGAAGCCTCTGCGAGACGAGATTCGTGCTCGATGGGATACATCGGACGATAGCGTGGTCGTGGGCATGATAGGTCGGGTGCACGTAGGCAAGGGGCAGGACGTGCTGGTGGATCTGGCTCGGCAGCTCTGCTCCGACGCGCCTCGGCTGCGCCTCGTCGTGATCGGCACGGGGCCAATGCTCGACGACCTGACGGCTCGGGTCGCGCAGATGGGGTTGAGCGACCGCGTGAGATTCATCGGCGCCGTCCCGCCCGATGAGATGCCGGAGGTCATTTCCGCTCTGGATGTGCTCCTACATATTTCACGGCGCGAAGGGCTTGCGCGTGTCATCGTCCAGGCCTTGGCTTGCGGCAAGCCGGTAATCAGCTACGATCTGGACGGCTCTCCGGAAGTCATCGCGGACGGCGTGAACGGTCGGCTCATCGCGCCTGACGACACGGCCGGCCTCATAGACGCGATCGTCGAGATGGTCGAGGACGATCGCCTGAGGAAGATGCTGGGCGACGCCGGGCCCGCCGCCGTCAACCCCGGTTGGCGCGTCGAGACGATGATAGAGCAGATCGGCGAGGCCTATCGCCGCTACCTGGCACAGGCCGGCATCGCTCTGCGCTGGGACGGCAAGGTGCCGCCGTTCGACCGCTGGGAAACGAAATAGTCGCTGGCTCTGAATCGAGCAAACCGATGCGTCGATGGCAAGAAATAGTCCTGCTCGTTCTGGGCGACGTATTGGCGTCCGTCGCGGCTTTCGCGGCTGCGATGGCGGTCAGGGGCATGGTTCTGCCCGAGAA
>CAZSJP010000571.1:3010-3648 GCA_964606675.1 uncultured bacterium | reverse complement strand
ACGCCCGCTGCGTTTCGTAGCTGGCCTTGATGGCCCGCTTGTGCGTCGATCTCGAAGCACCGAACTCCTTCGCGACGGGCCACATCTCCTTTTCGATGCTCGCCTGACCGCGGCGCGGGTGCAGCGTCGGGCTGAGCCACTTGTCGACGACCTCGTCGACGCGCGGAGCGGTTCTGAGCACGAACGGCAGCGTCTGCCCCCACGGGCAGAGATTCGAGTAGAACTCGGGGAACTCGGTCTCGCCATCTATCATGTTCGGCACCCAGACGGCGTCGACCTGTTTCTCGGCAACGTTCCTCACGTGCCCGTGCGCCACTTTGATCGGGAAGCACGGCTCGGCGACGATGGACTCGTTCCCGTCGTTGACGATCTGGTTCGACGAGGGATCGCTGACAACGACGTCGACGCCGATCCCGTTGAAGTACTCCCTCCAGAACGGGAACCAGTCGAAGAAATACATTGCGCTCGGAATGCCTACCCTCGGCTTGCCGTTGACCTCCGGCTCCGTGTAGTCTCCCATCATGGCGGCCTTGCGGGCGGCGACCAGATCGTCTATCGCCGGCGTCCGATCAACCTTCGCCTTCTTCCTGTACCGGTCGGAGCACTTGTCTCCCCAATACGTCTTCTCTTCCTCGACC
>CAZSJP010000571.1:0-3000 GCA_964606675.1 uncultured bacterium | reverse complement strand
AACTGCTGGATGTCGCAGAGGTTCGAGCACCCCTTGCACGTGAACTCGCGTAGGTCGTAGTCGATGGCGTCGAGGCTCCAGCCTCGGAAGCCGGTCGTTCTCTCCAGCCGCTCATTCTCGTCTTTGGCCAAGAGAGCCATTCCGATGGCGCCGATCACGCCGTTGTGCGGCGGCACGACGATTTCCCTATCGAGCACCTGACTGAATGCGGCTGCCACCGCGTCATTGTATGCCGTGCCGCCCTGGAAGAATATGTGGTCGCCGATAAGCCGCCCCTGAACGACTCGGTTCAGGTAGTTGAGCACTACCGAGTACGCCAGCCCTGCACAGATCTCATCTATGCCCGCATCCTCTTGCAGGTATGCGGTGACGTCCTTCTCCATGAAGACGGTGCAGCGTTCGCCCATCTGCAGCGGCTTGGGCACCGATAGAGCACGCTCGGCGAACTCTCCCTTGATGTTTACGCCCAGCTTTTCGGCCTGCTCCTCAAGGAAGCTGCCCGTGCCGGCGGCACATGCTTCGTTCATCGTGAAATCGATGACGATCCCTTCGTGCAGGCTGATGAACTTCGAGTCCTGACCGCCGATCTCGAAGATGGTGTCCGGGGGAGTATCGATGAGCCGTTCGCCAACGTATGAGGCGCCTGTCTTGTGGGCGGTAATCTCGTCCTTGATGGCGTCGGCACCGACCAGCGTGCCAAGCAGCTCGCGGCCGCTTCCGGTAGTTCCCACCGACTTGACTTCGATCTTGTCGCCAAGGAGCTCGTGCACCTCGGCAAGGGCGTCGTTGACGACCTGGATCGGACGCGACTTAGTGTATGTGTACACCTCGTGCACCAGATCGCCGGCGTCGTCGATGATGACCAGGTTGGTGCTCACCGATCCGATGTCGATTCCCATGTGCACCGGCACGGGCAGGTCCTTGCCGTCGAACGAGTAGGGCTTAACCCTGTCTCTGAGTTCTACGACGCGATCCATATTCAGGCCGGTCATCTTGGGGAGATCGCGCGAGGCCCCGGCCCCGCCGCCCTGCAGAGTTGCCCCGATGTCCTTTCGGTCGGAATCGGCTTCGTCAGGGGCGAGCATCGCCGCGCCTATGGCCGCGACCCAGGAATACGATTCCGGCACCAACAACTGGCCCGGCTCGAAGTCGAAGACGGTCTCCATCGCCTGCACTACGCCGGCGTTGGCAGCCACGCCGCCGACGAATGCGACGGGCGCCTGGATGTCCTTGCCCTTCGTGATCGCGCCCTTATAGTTTCGGGCAACCGCCAGACACAACCCCTTCAATATCTCGGGTGGGGCGTATCCCTTCTGCTGGGCATGGATCATGTCGGACTTCGCGAAGACCGAGCACCTGCCGGCGATGGTCGGGGGCTTGTCGGCCTGCATGACCAGTTCTCCGACGTCCTCGACCTTGTACTTCAGTCGACTGGCTTGCTGATCGATGAACGAACCCGTCCCCGCCGCGCAGTCGCCGTTCTTCTCGTAGTCGACGATCCCGATATCGCCCGTGGACTCGTCCGCTTCAAGGAGTACCAGCTTCGAGTTCTCGCCGCCCATCTCGAAGATGGTGCGAACTTCCGGGTGCAGCGCTCCGATGGCCTTGGCGACGGCACGGAACTCGTTGATCCCGGATATGTCCAACGACCGAGCGATCGAATACGCGCCGCTACCGGTCAGGGCGATGAAGTCGAGCTCGCTCAGCGGAAGGTGCTCGGCAAGCGACTCCGTCAGCGCTTCGGCTGACCGCCGCGGGTCGCCGAACAAGCGTCGGTAGGTGCTCAGCAGGACCTCGCCACCGATCCGGTCGCTGTCGGTCTCAAGCATGAAGAAATTGGGTGAAGCGTTGGCGATCTCGCGCAGGCGCTCGGCGGAATCGCCCGTTCCTACAATCGCACACTTGATGCTGATAGCACCGATGTCCAGACCCAGTGAAAGCATCCTAGGTGTCCTCCAAACTCGCATTTCGGTTGTCGGCCCGATACAATATGTGCCCCCCGCGGCGACCATCCAACGGCACGGGCGGCCCCTGGGGGTGAACGGCACAATGGTCCACTCAGTGGCTCCGTAGGCACGCCCACCGGCAATGCCCAAACGGGTGGCAACACGAGCGCTGTTGAGAATCGGTCGCATCAAGGGGCGTGTTCGGCCCCGGACCGGGGCCTACTATCCGCGCCCTGCCATGGGTAGGTTTGGTACGCGTGTCATGGGACAGGAATCGCACCGGCTTCAGACGTGAGACGCCGCGAACGTCGGGCGACCTACTCCGAGGAGGGCCACCATGGATATCAGGAGACACCCGGCAACCATCTCGATGGTCGGCGTGTTCGCCGCCCTCGCGCTCGCATCGTGCGCCGCCATCCTCGGCCTGACCGAGGGAGTGTCGCACCGCGTGCCTATGAGAGACGGGACGGAGCTTGGGACCGACGTCTACCTGCCGGAGGAGCTCGTCGGCAAGCTCCCGACGATTCTGGTTCGGACTACGCACAACAAGGACGCGAGTGCAAAGGGGATCAAGTACGCCCAGGCGATGGCCAAGCCGTATGTCGACGATGGATATGCGTTCGTCGTCCAGGACACCCGCGGCAGATTCACCTCGGCAGGTACCGACTCGATATTCCTGACCGACGGCGCCGGACCGAACCAGGATGGATTCGATACGATCGAGTGGATCACGCAACAGGATTGGTCGAACGGCGAGGTTGGCATGTTCGGCATGTCGGCGCTGGGGATGACCAGCTACGCGGCCGTGGCGTCGGCACACCCCGCGCTCAAGTGCGCTTTCGTGACGATGGCAGCGCCCGATCTGTACCGGCACGTGTTCTACACGGGCGGGGTATTTCGCAAGAACATGGTTGATAGATGGGTTACGGGTCAGGGGCGGGCCGAGTTCCTCCCTTTCATATACGCAAACCCGAACCTCAACCACGTGTGGGAACGCGTCGACATGACGTCCCGTGCGCCGGAGACCCGCGCGGCGATATACTCGTTGGGCGGG
>CAZSJP010000570.1:0-3663 GCA_964606675.1 uncultured bacterium | reverse complement strand
GCATGGTCAAGCGGAACTACCCCCCCAACTACCCAATCCTTCCAACCTCACCCCACATGCCCGTGTTCTCGAGACCGTCGGCGCGGTAGATGCACACGCCGTCGGCGCCGTTGTCTATCGCGGCCTCGTAGCCCTCGCGGAGAAGTGCCGGCGTGTTCAGCAGATCGTACTTGACGCATAGGGCGCTGTAGAGCGAGTAGCCGCTCTCTTCGTAGAGAGTCTCGCGGATCGCGCGGGTCTCGCGGCCAACCTGCTCCGGCTCGAAGTAGAGCATCGGGCAAAGCGTGTCGACCACGCCCTGTCTCACCCACGAGCGCCAATCGCGGAACACCATGTGCTGGTCGGTGTGGATCAGCCCGCCGGTGCACGCGGATATCTCCATCGGCTCGTGCGGCCTGAGCGATTCGGGCGCGCACAAGGGCAGCACCTCGCATATCTCGCGGATCGTCTCGGTGACGAACTCCGCGCGGTGCTCGACCCACCCCTGGTGGTTGTTCGGCAGCGTGTGCGGGTCGACCCCGGTGTTCTGGTAGTACGTATCGACCATCGGCTTGGCATACCCGGCGACGGTTGTCTCGTTCGCGTCCATCGGCGGCCCTGGGTAGCGGATGTAGTCGAGCATCACGCCGTCGATCGGGAAACTGTTCGCAAGCACGGCGTACGTGCTCGATATCAGCTTGCGGACGGCAGCATAGCCGTAGCTGTAGATGCGGCCGCGCCCGTGGTCCGTGGTGCCGCCACCATAGAACGCCGGTTCGCCGTCGCGCGTGATCTCGGTCAGCTCGTCCGCGCGAAGTGCGATGGGGTGGTCGGGGCGGACCTGGTTCGGCAGCATGAAGACGGCGAGGTATGGGTGCACCTCGATGCTGCGCTGGTGCGCCTCCTCAACGACCATCGCCAGGGCGTCGGGCAGGCCGGCGGGGTCGGGATACGCTTCGTGGCCGGTCTGGCCGGGGTGGATGGACGGGTAGATGCGGTCGATGTTGGCCTCAGCGACGCGGTCGAGGAAATACAGGATATCGTCTCGTCGCTCGGGGTCGCCGTTCTGCGACCATTCGCCCGGTTTCTCGGTGGGGTGGTTGGCGTAAACGCCTTCTGTGTCGACACGCAGTTGCATCGCGCACCATAGGCCGACGAGTGGACGACCGGACATGCGGGCCTCCTCCGCTGAGTCGGTGAGGGAGTGTTGCTTTCGGAAGAGATGATAACCAAAGGCGCACGCATCGCCAATGTTGCGCACGCAGTTGGCTGCCGTCGCGCGTTGGGAGGGCGCGATAGAAGGCTTAGTCGCTGAGGGACACGAAAAACGGTCCCGAGAGCGTCATGTGGTGCAGGACGCCGCAAGGGACCGTATATGTCTCATTCTGGCACAGTCAGTGCGTCAGTTCGTGCGCCTCGTACTCGTCGACCGCGGTGCCCCACATCTCTTCCCAGTCGCCGAAATCGGTCGTCAGGCCGACGAAACCGTCCCACTGTCTGGGTGGGAGATTCTCGAAATCATCGCGCGATAACAGATCGAATCCGCTTGCGCGGATCATCTCGGCGAATGAGGAGAACTTGGTGTAGATCGACATAAACCTGTCAGTGAACAGCACATGCATCGGAAGCGCGGCCGGATCTTGCGGCGGCTCGGACTGCCCGTGCTCATCGGGGCTCAGGTGTCTGGTCGTTCGTATACCCGCGAACTCGGTGGTAACCATGTCACACCTACCTGGCGGCGAAGTCCTGCCCGGCCGGATGCTCTGGCCACAGCTAGAAACAATATACGTAACATTGCGGGCACATGCAACAACCCGCTTGGTATGGCATAGTGCAAAATCGCTGCCAGTTCATCCGGCTAGTTGTGCGGTGGCGTTATGCACATCGTGCGCCGTCAGCCGAGGTCGGAGGGATCGCCTGATCCAGGAGCTGATGCGTGCGGATGTCCAGGGCCAGTTCGGGCCGGTGGTCGCGTTCCCCGCGTACCTCTCGGACGAACGCCTCGCATTCGCAGCGGACGATGTCGACCTCTCTCGGCTCGAGGAGCTTCTCCCCCTCGCCGCGATAGAGTACCGTGCGGCCTTTGGCGGACGTGACGATCGATCCGCCGGTGCCCACGACAAGCCGTGGCGCAAGCTCAGGGATTCCCAGGCCGATGGCATAGTTGATCGTAACGTATCCGCCGGCGGCAAAGGTGGTGGTGATCGCGGCGGCTTGCCACGTATCGGCGGCGGTCTCGGCTCCTACTGCTGTCGTGGCATCGCCGAACGCTTCGAGCCACTTGAGCATGAAGTACGGCAGGAACGAGCGCGCGCCGCCGGTGAGGTCGCTTCGGGTGTACCACTGGCGGCCGGGGCCGAAATCGAACCCGGCGTGCTCGGTAGCGAACAGCAGGCTGCCGACTTCGCGGAGTTCGGCGATGTGCCGGGAGTGGTCGGGATGGTAGCGCCACTTGGCGCCGTGATGGAGGACGAGGCCGGCCGCGCCGGCAACGTCGGCCAGCTCCCGCGCTTGGGGATAGGAAAGAGACAGCGGCGTCTCGACCAGAACGTGCTTGCTTGCCCTCAGCGCCGCCAGGGCCTGGGCGTGATGCTCGACGTGCGGTGTGCAGACTATCACCGCATCGATGCGGGGGTCGGCACACAGGTCCTGCCACCTGTCGACGGTCGCGGCGCCAGTATTCCTCGCGAACGCCGTGCGCGTCTCCTCGGTCCGTGACCAACCGAGAGGCACCCGCACGCTGTCAATAGCGGCGAAGCTACGCGCTCGTGTGGTGCCGAACGAACCGGCACCGCAGATGCCGATACGGATCGTGTCCATCGAAGTAGATCTCCGGAGACTGCTCGGCAACGGTTTGCCGCCGGCGGCCGTCAGTCCTTCAGCGCCCGAATCATGACGAAGTGCGGGTTGGTTTCGGCGGTGGAGACTCCCCACGGGCTGACAAGTTCCACCTCGGCGAATCCGCAGCGTTTCATCATGGAGCGGTACTCGTCGTCGGTGTATGCTTGCGTCGTGCTGGCGTAGCGCTCCACCTCGGCCGTGTCCGCGTCTATCACGGCGAACTCCGTCCTGGCGACGCTCTGCTCTTCATGCCACGCGTTCGCCATGAGGCAGACGTGAGGGTGATCGGAGAACAGACCGGCGTCGGACTTGTACCATGACGGAGCATCGTGTCCTATACGGTTCACGAGCGCGAACGTCTGCGGCTCGACGATGACCTGTCCGCCGGGGCCCAGGCTGGCGTGTAGCTTCCGCAGTATGGCCTCACAGTCGTCGGGCGGGAACACGTTCATTTCGCCGTAGATGAGCATCGCAAGGTCGTAGCCCGATCCGTAGTCTGTCGAGCGGACGTCGCCCAGTGTGTATTCGCAGTTCGCGCCTCCGGGGCACGTGCTACGGGCGTGTTCGATGGACGCCGGCGAGAAGTCGATGCCCGTGCACGTGTGCCCGAGCCCCGCCAGTCGGGACATGTAGAGGCCGGGGCCGCAGCCGAGATCGAGTATTCGCGACGGCTCGGAGCCGAGTACTGTATCGTGCACCCACCTGACATGCTCATCGATCGTAGCCGAGCGCCGGCTGGCCATGTCGTGCGTCTGCGACAGGTGCTCGGCGAGCATGCGTCGGCTGAAGCCGGGCTCGTCCCATGGGATCTTGTATCGCCCCGCCCACAGCTCGCCGTCCTCC
>CAZSJP010000569.1:0-3673 GCA_964606675.1 uncultured bacterium | reverse complement strand
GGCGACCTTCGCTGGGTAGAGAGTCGACAGCAGCACCGTCAGCATCACGATCGCCGTCGACGACACCGCCGATAGCGACGAATAGTTCAGCGACAGCCCTTCCAGCAGCCCGGTCTGCGTCAGCGTGATCGCAAGGATCTGGCCGATGAGGTAGCCCGACACCGCTCCGATGACCGCGAACACCGTCGATTCGGCTATGAACAGAGCCGCGATGTGCGATGGCGTAAGCCCGACCGTTGCGAAGATGCCGATCTCTCGCTTACGGTCGTAAACGGCCCCAAGCATGGTGTTTAGGACGATCAGCGCCGCGACGATGATCGGGACGCCCAGGTTCGAAAGCCCACGGATCGAGGTCGCGCCGAGGCTGCTGTAGACGACGACCCTGTCGTCGTTGCCGACGAACGTCGTCAGCGCGACGCGCGACATGAATGCCTCGACGATTTCCTCAAGGCGTTCCGGCTCGCTGAAGTTGCTGACGGCTACCGATCGCTCGGTTCCGCCGAGCGCCATCACGTCCTCGTGGGGCAGAATCATGACGTTCTCGGGTGCGATGTGCGTGAACGTCTGGATCGGCGCGTCGGCAACCTGTGTCGGGTCCTCGGCCGCGGCGTCGGTCAGGCGCTGCTGCTCTGCCACCAGGTCGACCGGGGTCAGCATCTCGTTGTCGAGATCCTTGCGGCCGACCATTCCCTTTTCGTCGATGAGGCCGACTACTCGCCATTTCCGACCCAGCATGTCCACCGTCGCCGAACCCACGTCGCCCGGGCCGATCCCAACGAGGGAGGCCATCCGGTCCGGGAGTATGCAGACTCCGATCTCTCCCGGCTCGAACCACCGTCCGGCGGTGAGCAGGTTGTCGATGCCGGTCACCTTCGGCTCGTCGGCGGTGGCTCCGAGCAGACCGGACGCGAAGCTGCGCCTGTCGTTCCCCGTGTTGCGGAAATCGTAAAACGCTTTGTCGGCGCGCACCTGGGCCATGAGCCAACTGCGTGGGGTGATGAGGGCCTCGCCGCGGAAAGCGCTGTTGATATATTCCTTCACCGTCGGCTGCAGTCCCATCCAGTTCCTATCGCGGATAAGCATTCCGTCGTAGGTCGGTGGATTGTCCCGTCCGATCTTGTAGAATCTCATCTCGGTAATGACGGAGGTGAAGGATAGCACGCTGAACGTGAGAATGGCGATAGTGATCGCCGTCAACCCCGAACGCAGCGGCCGTTTCCTGAGGTTGTTGATCCCAAGCTTGATCGCAGCGGCCGTCGCCTGTATCCGTCCGACGTCGGCGTCGTGCATGCCGCTGGCGGCCATCTTCATCCGCTTGAGCTCCCAGTTGAACTTGTTGACCACGATCACCGTAACGATCGTGCCGAGAGCGAAGATGACGAACCCGAGGAATATGATGTATGGTGAGGTGCTGAGCTTGAATGCCGGATGGACCGACTGGAGAATGAGGAAGATGCCGATGAAGAATGCGCCGAAACCGAAGATCTGTCTTCGGATGTCGACCGCACCGATCACGAGGCGCTCCATGAAGAAAGCGAACGGCAGGAGCAGCGCGAAGTAGAACACTACGCCTTGCACCGTATCGACCGCCGTGCCTTTTACGTCCGGGTAGCCACGCGCCTCAAGCCCCCACGCGCGACGGCAATGGCTGATGAAGTCGTCGTATCGCCGGCCTTCATAGGCCTCGTCCGCCGCGATGAGCGACGTCCGGGCGTCTTCGTGCAAGCCCATAACTCGCTGGTTGACTACGCCATACCGAGCAAGCGTTTTCATCCGCACGTCGTCGATGATCCATATGTCGCGAGCTACGCGCCACGGCGTACGATCCAGCACTCCCGTCTCGATCATATACCCCGTACCCTCGGCCTCCGTCTGGTCCAGCGGACCGACTTCGCTCGAGGTCAGGGGTGTATCGAACATCTCGTCCGGGGCGTTGATGAGCAGGTATTTTAAGCCGAACAGACTGGTGCTCATCATGACTTTGACGGACGTTCCCGGCCGCGCGTATACAACGGCTCCCTGCTCGACCGCCCCTTCAAGCCGGCTCTGGAGCAGAACCACTTCGAAGCCGAAGCTCCGCAACTCGGATCCGTCGGCACCGCGGAGGCCCAAGACGTCAAGCGCACTCAGGTACCGACTGTCCACTATCTCGAACAGCGATAGCGCGCGGCACTCGAACAGCACTTCCAGCGTCTGCAGCACAGGCGCGTTCGCGGCCACGATAATCGGATACGTCTTGGCGCCCTCTTCGCCCATGTCCGGAGCCATCACGATCGAGCCGTTGTCGGCCAACTTGTACGCTTTGAGTGTGATGGCCGCCAGGTGAGGGGCAATCATGTGGAACCGGAATCGACCTAGCTGGCTCGGCTTCTGGTTGCTGGAGACCGTGTCGACAACCGTCCATCGCGCTCCACGCAACCCGTCGTCCGGGCCGGAGTTGGTTAGGGCGGTCAGCAGCGTTCTGACGCCGCTCAGGCTCTTCTGGCCGTAGTCCACCGTTACCACCGCGCCCGGGATGGGCGTCGTCGGGATGAACGACTTGCGACGGTCGAACTGGAGGATGCGTCCGGTCAACTCTCGCTGCGTATCCTTCGGCTTGATCTTGGTTTCCTGGAAGAAGCCACGGTCGCGAGCGCCGCGGTGGATCAGTCCGGCGATGGTGCTTGCCTGCGTCACCAAGTTGTCGATGTTCATCGCGCCGAGGGAGTCCACCGGCGTGTCGACCTTGGCGCGAACGTCGTTGGTGGTTGCGAAGCTGATCGCGCTCAGGCCGACGTAGTTCACCGGTTCATGGTCGAATGCCAGCTTAGACGCCATGAACGTGCGCCACGTTCTCTTGGCGGGGGCAATCGCGTCGACGAACTGCGGATAGGCCTCGTTGACTTCCTCGCCGGGGAACAGCTCCGCGGCGTATCGCATGAACGCCTTGCCATATCCGGTGTGCATGTTCGTGCGGCGCGCATCGGTGTTCCAGCCCGAATAGAACGTTCCCTGCGCGAACGTAGCGACCTGGTCGTTCTGCGTCGAGAGGTCGAGCCCGATGAACAACCCGAACTCTATGATCTGATCTTCCGGCAGGCGATCCAGGAACGTAGACTCGGTGCGGTTGTGCCGGTACAGCCATTCATTGGTGCCGGCCAAAGCCTGGTGGTGGCCCGACGTCGCCAGATAGATGACCGGGACCTCGGGTGGATACTGTCTGAAAGACTCGGCGATGGACAGCAGCGTGGCCATGCCGCTGGCGCTCTCGCCACCGATGGCTCGCGCCGGCACGACCGAGTTCGCGTCGTAGTAGGCTTCCAGAACGATGGTCGAGTCGGCGCTGTTGGTGCGGGTGCCCGCCTGCCTGCCGTAGATGTTGTACGTCTCGACCGGCTTCCACTCCATCCGCCCGGTCAGCGTAACCGGGTGTCCCGGCTCACTGCCAAGCGCCTTCAACCGCTCGGCGGTCTCGCCCTCTGCCCAATAGCGGGGCACGTCGATGGGGATCCTGTAGAACTTTCGTTCGGCTTCGCCCCTGGTCACCTTGCCGTCGTCGACGAAGATGATCGCGCTTGCGCCAAGCACTCTCGCGTTGAGGTAGTTCTTGCCACCCGAGAAATCCAGCACCGCGATGCTGCCGGCGACGTCCCTACCGTTGAACTCCCCATACTCGCCCGCTCCGCCGTAGACG
>CAZSJP010000568.1:0-3683 GCA_964606675.1 uncultured bacterium | reverse complement strand
GTCCAAGCCCTGCCCGTTCGCGCCGGGGATTTCGGGACAGTAAGCGATCCACCAGTCGGCGTCCCGCTCCACAACGGCCGTGAACTCATTTCGCACGCCTCGTCTCCTTGCTTCGCGAGTCTGCTGGTCCATATATAGCCGCATGGGGTCGCAGATGCCAACGCCGGCGACCTACCTCGCCAGCAGCGTCCATGCCATGGACGGCAGATAGCGCAGGAGCGCGTCGGGGCTGGACGTGCCGGGGCTTGATGCGGTGCGGATCACGCGGCCCGTCTGAACGTCGAGGGCTGGCGTTGCGAAGTCACCTGGCTGTGACTGTAGGAAGCAACGTCGTCTTTGAGCCGGCGAAAGCCGGCTTCGCACATCCAGCCTGCGACTTCAGTCGCAGGCTGTGGTCGCTCCCACAGATCGCCCCTCCTACCGCCTCCCCAACTCCTTCACCAACTCCAGGTAGTACATGGCGTTATCGATCGGGACGTTGAAGGGGATGTGGTTGCCGACCGCGAAGAAGTAGCCCGGCAAGTTGCGGCCGATGTCGGCGCAGCGTTTCACCTCGGCGTAGATGTCGTCCTTGTCGCCGAACTGGAGGATGCGGCAGTCGGCGTTGCCGATGATGACGTGCGTCTGACCGTAGCGCTCGGCGACGTAAGTCAGGTCCGTCAGCGGCTCGAAGATGAACCCGTCGGCGCCCGCGTCGGCTAGGTCGTCGACGAACTCGTCGAAGTTGCCGTCGGAGCAGAACAGGACCGGTATGCCGGCCTCTCGGACCGGGTCCCACAGCTTCTTGAGGCGCGGGAACACGTACTCGCGATACCAGTCCGGCTTGAAGACCGGCCCAGCGGCCCATACGATGTCGTCGTGTGAGACGATGGCCTCGATCGGCATCTCGGCCAGCGCCTCGTAGATCGGCTTGGAGACCTGGAAGAAGCCTTCGACTACCCGGTCGAACCGGGCCGGGTCTTTCATGGCCGACGCCATGAACAGCTCCCACCCGAAGCTCGTGATGCACCACGTGAAGACCGTCTTGTAGTAGCCGCTCGGCACTACGACCATGGGGTAGTCGTCCTGCGTCTGCTTCCAGTTGGCCATGAACAGCTCGAACGTCTCGCCTTTGTCGGGAACGCCTATCGACTCGGCCGGGTCGTACGAGAGCACCGCCTCCTCGTCCGCGAACGGATATACGGCCTCGCGCAGCTCCTGATCCTCGGAGTACCGCGCGGACCCCATCCACGAGTCCGGCGCGTTCTCGAAGGGCGGCGAGTCGGTTCGCCACATGAAGTCGAGTTCGGCCTTACGGTAGAACTCGCGCGTTATGTCGCCGGGGTTCTTCTCGTCTGCTGCCGTCATGCCCGTGATGTGCTCGATGAGCTTCGGGTGGCTCACGTACTCGGTGTGTGGGATTGTATCCGGCATCTCGAGCTTGATGGCGGCAAGTCCTCGTTCGTAGCTCATGGGCGGCTTCCTCGCTCCGTCGGCGTGGATGGTGTCTGCTGGCGTCTCTAAGATATGTACGTTCCGAGCGCCGATACGCAACGGGGCAGAGCCGAAACCGTATCGGGTCTTTAGCCTGAGGCCGAATGATAATACCTTTTGCCATCGGGACCGCAGACTTCTGCCACGTGTCCGCCCGAAAAGCGGGCCGCCTGGCCACGATATCGACGACACTAAGGAGATCTATCGATGCGCACTACACCAGTCGGCATAGTCATGCTGAACGACGAACGCAAGCACGTGTGGGAAGTCAACAACCCCATCAATCAGGCGGTCGTGAACAAATGGGCCGACGTCATCCGCGCGGGAGTCGCCAACCGAGACGGCACTGCGCCCGACGTGGTTGTGGCGTCCGAGATCGTCACGAGCGTGCGCACGGCGCAGAAGATCGGCGAGGAGCTTTCGCGCGCGAACGTCAAGAGCCTCATCATCTGCTACAACGTCTGGAATTTTCCATTCTTCGTGTGGCCGCTGGTCAACAGCATCGGACGAGACGTCCCGATTCTGAATCTCTCGAACAACAACGGCGAGTAACCGGGCAACGTCGGTCTCTTGGCCACCGAAGGCGCGCTTCGGCAAGCAGGCGTGCGCACGCACCGAATCGTCGGCGAGCAGGACAGCGCGAAGACCCAATCCGACGTGTTCGACTGGATCCGCGCCAGCCAGGCACTGACGACGATGAAGAACGAGGTATACGGCCTCTACGGCGGGCACTCGATGGGTATGGAGACCGGGTACTTCCATATGGTGCCGACGATCAAGGCGCTGGGCACCACCGCCCGGCAGATCGATCAGTTGTGGCTGACCGAGATGATGAAGGAAGTGCCGGAGTCCGAGGTCGACAAGGGCATCGCGTGGTTCAAGGAGATGCTCGGGCCGCGGCTGCTCTGGGGCGGTCTGCTGACGGAGGATACGCTCAGGACGCAGCTTCGTCTCTACTGCGCGATGGTGATGGTGAATGAGGACAAGGGCTTCGACATGTGCGGCCTGAAGGGCCAGCGCGAAATGACCGAGTACGTGTGCCTGGGCGACGTGCCAGAGATGATCATGAACGACCCGTACGACTGGAACGGCCCGAAAGAAGCCGTTGTCTGCGCAACGGAGGCGGATGCATTCGCGGCCCTCAGCATGCAGATGCTCAAGTACATCACGGGTGGGCTGCCGACGTTGTTCATGGACGTGCGTTTGTACTTCCCGGACAAGGACCTGTGGGATTGGTGCAACTCGGGCAACCACGCGAGTTGGTATGCCGCGCAGAGCGACGATCCGAAAGAGAACTTCTCGAAGGTGACGTTCCATCCGGCGCTGGCGCAATACTTCAAGGCCGGAGGCGCATCGGTCGAGTTCGACGCGAAGCCCGGTCCGATGACGTTCTGCCGCCTCGGCATATGGGACGACAAGCCCTACATGGTGATCTCCCGCGGCGATGCGCTCGACCTGCCCGCCGACGAGCGCAAGGCCATCAACGAGGCGACCAGCCCGACGTGGCCGCACGTGCACGCGAAGCTGCAAGGGTCGTTCGAGGAGTTCTTGACCGTGTTCCCGTGCAACCACGTGCTGGGCGCGCCAGGCGATCTCGTCAGGCCGCTGAACTACCTCTGCGAGATATCCGACATCACGCCGGTCATCCTCGGCGAGGACGGCAAGAACCGCGTCCCGCCAATCTGGGAACGCGTGTAGGGGATAGTCGCCGCCGGTCGTCTGCGGCCGGTTGGCGGCGACGTTCGAGTTCGGTCGCCGTGTACGAACGCGGGGCACGACATGACAGACTTTGAGACTGGGATCCATGCCGTGCCGCCCGACGTGGGGCGGTCGGCCATGGAGCTTCAGCGCGAGAGCGACCACGTGGATGGAGACCGGCGGGTGATGTCGGGCCTTTGCCGAGCACTTCGGCTGGCCGTCCTTACGGGCGTGTTCGTCGCGATGGGGCTTGCCTGCGATGCTGTGCGCGCGGAGGAGTCGGCGGAGACGAAGCTTGGAGCTCAGTCGGGCGCCGACAGTTCCATCGGGAAGTCCGTCGCCGAACGGACGCCTGCGGACTCGCTTCCGGCGAGTGGATCGGTGGTCCGGTACGATTCCAGCGAAGCGCCGGCCCCGCTGCAGATCGTGACGAGAGGTACGGGCAGCCACTATCTGGTCAAAGTCGAGGATTGGGACACCGGCATCGCATCCCTCACGGTGTTCGTGCGAGG
>CAZSJP010000567.1:0-3685 GCA_964606675.1 uncultured bacterium | reverse complement strand
GTTCCAGGCGGCGCCTCAGCTCAGGCGTGTCCAGCGGCAGGTTCTGCGCACCTCGCCGCAGCTATGGAAATCCATCCAGGGCCGTTACGATGTCCTTGGTCCTGTGTATCTGCGCCCGCAACACATAACCGCCGCAGTCGCCACACGCCAAGAATGTCAGCGCGAAGTACTGGCTGAGTGGGTACAGGATGTGGAACGCTTGTATGTGGCCGTTCGCGGCTTCCTGGTCCGCGAACCCGCTCCAAACCCGACGCTTCGTTCCGCGGAGGTCCTCCTCATCCACGCCAACGTACAGATCGCCACCGGCCGCGTTGGCAAACGCAGATATGCTCTTGGTCAGCTTTCTAGGCTTCACCGCCAATCCCTTTAGGTCGATGAAGTGCCCCTCCTCTTCCGCCAGGAGGCGATCAGCCTCGTCTGACGTTATGTGCTCAACCGCGATCGTATCGTCTGGCATCGCGTACCCCCTAGAAGACTCGATGTGCACCCGCGACCGTCAGCATCGTCGCGCGCCCCGCTTGCCCCAACACGCCCAATTCAACCCTCATGCAATCAATATAGCGGATGAGAAGCGGGAGTGCAATACGGTATCGGATGGGTAGATAGCGGCACGGCGCGCCGCGCGCCTAGGGGTGTGAGTGCTGGCGTGACGCCGCCAAAATGCATGCCGACGCTCGAAACCGCCGAGTCGGCAACGCCGACTCGTAGCGTCCGCGAAGCGGACGAAGGCTACCCCGCCAGCGGCAGGTTCTCCAGCAGCACGGTCGGAACCTCGCCAGCGCCCAGCACGTCCTTGGCATCGAGCACCTCCACGCCGACGAGCACCTCCCCCATGCCGATGTTGAGAGCGATCTCGTCGTTGAGGCGCACCGTCCGGCACTCGTGCTCACCATCGACGAGGCGTATGTAGAGCGCGTCAGCATCGGGGTCGTATGTGATCCTCATCCTGATCCACCATGGGCGACCCACGGGTCGCCCCTACAGCGAAGGTGTGACATTCCCATCGGACGCCGCCACTCCCGCCACGGAGAGCGCAGCCGTTGCGAGTCGCCGAAGCGGACACCATCCCAGCTAGTCCCCTGCAAACCGCTCGTCCTGCCACGCGCCGAGCGGTAGCTCCGGGACCGAGAAGTGGGCGACTGTAGGCTTCACCAGGCGCTCGAAATCGGCGTAGGCGAGGCGCATCAGTTCGGTGTGGCTGCACGCGTTGAAGGCGATCTCCTCGTCCTCGGCCAGGCTCTCGGCGACGTAGACCGGGAGGTCGTACAGGTTGCCGAACGGCGGCATCGCGCCAAGCTCGCAGTCGGGGAACTCGTCCCTGAACTGCTCCTCATGCGCCAGATGCGCGTGCTCGGCGCCGGCAGCCGTCCTCAGCATGTCGAAGTTGATCTGGTACGACGCGGGCAGGACGGCCATGGCCAGCCTACCGTCGAGGAGCACCATCACCGTCTTGGCGATCTCTTTGCCGCGGATGTGCGCGGAGGCCGCCACCTCCTGCGCGGTGAACGCGATCGAGTGGCTGACGAGCACGTACTTGACGTCGCGTTCGTCGAGGAACGTTCGGAGTCTCTGCACCGGCATGGTCGTACCCTCCCTGCGATCAGTCGGCGCCTCGCCCGCTCCGAGCAAATCGCTCGCGGTCGAGGAGACCGACGCTCAAAGCGCATCGAGTCTGCATGCTCGGCGCAGCCGACGATGACAGACTCGTAACGTCCGCAAAGTGCGCGACAGCGCACTACGGACGAAGCCTCCCCAGCCGCTGGTTGTGGGCAGAGCGATTCCCTGTGTGGAAGGTACGCAGAACGGCCGCGGCCGGGCAAAAACGGAGGGGGGACACGAAGGCGCTCCCCGAGTTTGCATGCTCGGCGCAGCCGAGGACGCCACCGTCAGCCCGGATGCCTACTCGGGCGTGTGGGTCCGGATCATCTTGGCGAACTTCGTCCCGGTCCAGTATGCCGTCGCGAGGAACACTATCTCGTCCTCGATTCCCGACTTCGGCATCGTCACCTCCATGCTGACGCACTTGTCGTAGCTCGATCCGTGCAGAATGCCGGCCAGTCTGCGCCAATCGAGCGTGCCGGAGAACAGCGGATTGTGCAGGTCGTCATCTCCGTCGTTGTCATGAAGGTGAACGGAGATGAGGCGGTCCTTGATCGAGTCGAGCTGATCCAGCCCGTCGGGGACATGGTTGCCGTGCCCCGAGTCGTAGCAGAGACCGAGGTATTCCGGCCCGTATTCGTCAAGGGCGTGCTTGATGGCCTCGAACCGGCCGTTCTCCAGCGCGATCCTGATGCCGTGCGCCACAGCGAAACCACGTATTTCGTCGAGCGATCTCATCAGTGGCTCATGGCCCGGCTCGCCGGGGATGTGCATGATGACGACCTCGCCGCCAAGCCGTGCGGTCATCGCGATGCGGTTCCTGACAAGCTCGACGCCCGCCTGCCGCTCCCATTCCTTCTCCGACGCCCAGGCCTTCTCCCGTCCTGCCGAGCCGTGCAGGTCGAGCAGTTCGAGGCCGTACTCGTCCAGCCACGCCTTGATCCGGGATATCTCCGGCATCGTGTACGCGAAGTCGGTGTTCCAGTGATGGCACCAGTGGACGTGGCTGAAGCCAGCGTCGGCGATCGCGCTGAGATAGGCAGATGGATCGCCCGTGTCGGCTGCGTAGTCGGTCGTTATCGATAGCATGCTCTGGCTCCTGGCCGGCTGGTAGCTGTCTCGTCGCGGCGCCGCGGACCACGTGATGAGTGGCGCCGCAGCGGGTCGAGCGATGGTACGAGCAGCCGCGCTCCGGGGCAAGCAGAGGGCGAAGCGGCTCGCTTTCGTGTGGCTCAAGCGCCCCCCGGGCTTGACAATCGTAGTTCGTACACGTATAATTAGGGCACGAACCATTATCGCGGCCACTCTGACGAGGCAAACATGGCAAACGGTCCGAAACCGATTCCGATGATGTCCGACCAGCCGTCGCACGGCGCGGTATTCGGTCTCATAGATGCCGTCGCGAGGAAATTGCGGCGGATTCAGGCTCTGACGATGAAGGAATCGGGACAGACGCCGCCTCGGTACCAAGTGCTCAAGACTCTTGACGATAGCGGCACGATGCCGCTCAAGGACCTTGCGCAGGCATGCCGGTGCACACCGGCGACTCTTACTGCGATCGTCGACACGCTGGAGCGTCAGGGCCTGGCCTCTCGCGAACCCAACCCGGCAGACCGCCGGAGCCTGTTGGCGAAGCTGACCGACGAAGGCCGTGCCCTCGTGCAGAACACGGTCAACGTCGATAGGGTCTTCGATAGCTGCTGTTCCGGGTTGTCGCCGGACGAGATGGTACGACTCACAGAGTTACTGACGAAGCTTGATGCCTCGCTGGATTGCGATGGTGAGACCAAAGAGGAGATCTAGCATGCGACGGGTGTTCTTGTGCGCAGTAGCGCTGACGACGCTGGCCGCGTTGACGAGTTCCTCACGCGCGGACGACGGGAACAAGTGGAACGCGGACGTTGGAGTGCGGTGGTTCAAGCATTCGGCGGCCGGAGTGCCGAACGAGATCGGGTACAACCCGGTGTTCGCTCGCTGGGAACGAATGAATCAGGGCCCAGTCGGCTTAGGCTCAGTCACCGCCTACGAGCCGCTCGAGCCGCTCTACTTCAACATGGACTTCGGACTCGACGTCTTCCTTCGCTAC
>CAZSJP010000566.1:0-3689 GCA_964606675.1 uncultured bacterium | reverse complement strand
CCACGAACAGAGCCGTTCGTGTCAATGGTGAGGCAGAGGATCACTGTCTGGTGGGCGCCGGAGTATAGCGAGTGTGTATTCGCAGACGTGGAGGGTACGAGCTACGAGATCCATCCTGCGGGCGGGCCGCTCGCGGTGGGTGAGTTTCGATCGATCCCGTACTCGAAGCGTGAGAAGAAGAAACTCGAGATCGCCCAAGCTTCGGACAAGCAGATCGGTCACTCGCTACCAGAAGTAGTCGCTTCAGCGGCGCCACGGTTCGTCACTGGCCGTCCGTTGATAGCCGCGGTTCCCGAAGCATCTCCGCCGAAGCGGGTGATGCGGTCTCGTACCCAGGCTCTCATCTGGCTGGTCGAGAAGGGGTACTTCCATCGGCCTGTGCGTCAGGGCGAGCACTCCGCGCTGGACGGCCTCTTCACCGGGCGCAACCTGGTGGAGTTCAACGAGCTCAAGAAGTGGGCAGGTACGTGGACGCTTGACCAAAGGTCTGACGTGGCGTGAGATCCCACGTTCTTGCTCTGGACAAACACAATCACTTGCAGTGGGATGTGGAAGGAGATACTCACCATGCGTCTGTCTCACAGAGCACTCGATATGTGGGGGTTCAAGCGAGATCCGTTCGCTGACGATCCTCGTGACGCATCGGAGCTGTTCTGGGACAACGAACACCAGAAGCTCCGCGATCACCTGCTCGGAGCCATCGCACAGAATGGCGCTGCTGCGGTCAGCGCTCCCGTGGGATGGGGAAAGACCATGCTTCGCATCGCACTGGCTGACGAACTGAAGCAGGATGAGTCTGTCGGCCACATGATCGTTCAGGTTCGCTCGATCAGCAAGAAAGGCATCACGCCGACGACGATCCAGTTGGCCATCCTGCGAGACCTGGAGCAGGAGCTCAGGGGCAACGTGGATGCTGAGAGTCTGTCGGTTGCCGTCGAGCTGGCGCTCAAGGCACGCTCTCACGGGCGCAAGCGGATAGTGCTGTTCATCGACGAAGCCCATCTGCTTGCAGACGACAGCTTCAGGGCGTTCAAGAACCTGCTCAACATCAGGGACTGTTCGGCCCTGTGAAAGCAGGACATCTGCTTCACGGAGCTTCGAGATGATATCCTCAGCACGATACTGCTTGCGGGGCATAGTATGCCTCCCTTCATCGAATACGATCCAAATACTAACTCTCAGACCGGACCGATCTCAGGGGGGCAGGTCAATAACTGCATCCGTTACCGACCCTTCGGGCGTAACGACCGTATCTCTTCGGCACCGTCCGGGCGGCGCGGTCGCGTTTACTGATTCGGTTGTGATGACTCAGCCATCGACTGGTAGCAAGTGGTCCTTTGATGTTGATGTCCCCGCCGGGTCCACTGGGGTTGCATACCAGATCGCGGCCTCAGACGGTAGGATATGGAGCGCGTCAGATTCCGATTTCGGTGTGTCGACTCGGTTCCCCGGCGGTCTGAGCCGGCAGATCGATTTCCGGCACGATGAGGCCGCCGGAGATGCGTACCGCATGATCGGCATACCTGCCACGGTGGACAATAGCACGGTCTCAGCCATATTCGAGACGAAGAGTGGGCTGGGCGAGTACGACGAGTCTTGGTACAGACTGTTCCGATGGGACCCGACGTCCGGCACGTCCGGCGGCTATGCGGAGCATCCGTCTCCTGGGTTCGCCATCCGACCGGGCTCGGCATTCTGGTTCCTGTGCAAGGACACCGTGACGCTCAGCACGGGCTCCGCTTTGTCTGCGCCACCGGCCGACACGGCGAGGATCGATCTAGAGGCCGGTTGGAATCAGATCTCATCGCCCTTCCTGTTTCCCGTTCGCTGGCCTGACAACCTTTGGATAGACCAGGTCCAGCCCCGGGGGCATCGGGGCAGCAACAGCTGGGCCCCGGACAGTACCCTTCGCCCGTGGCAAGGCTACTTCGTTCGCACGGACGCCGCGCTTACGGTCTCCATCCCTGCAGTAGATGCCTCTCAGGCTCTGAATGCACGGCCGGGCGCGGCGAAGACCGCGTAAGACGCCTACCTTTCGCACCTGCCAAGGGACGCCTGGGGCAGTCGACTCGGCATCACGTCCCAACGCGGGCACGACCGGTACAATTGCTGCGGGATCACATCTGGGGCGAAGACCGGGGGCGACAGGTTTGACCTTGCCGAGCCGCCGGCTATCGCGCGCAGCCTGAACATCAGCTTCCTATCGCCCGACGAAACGCAGGTCGGACCCCTCAACTCCGACTTTCGGCCGCCGTCGGATGACGGCACGCAATGGCAAGCGCGAGTTGGTGGCGTCGACGGTTCAGTCCCGGCTGCCCTCGCCTGGGCGCCACGCGGCGACCTCCCGGCAGGCTGGATGGGAAGAGTGGTCGTGATGCCCGAAGGCAAGATTCTCGACGTTGCCACGGAGGCTGCCGTGGCGATCACCGTCGCCGACAACAGCGTAGTGTGGGTCATTGCAGGTACGCCCGACTACGTAGAGCAGCGACTTTCCCGCCTCGTGCCACGCGAGTTCGTCCTGAGCGCGCCGTATCCCAACCCGTTCAACAGTGTGGTCACCATCAGGTACGCGTTGCCGCGCCAAAGCCAGATCAGGCTGGAAGTCTACAACATGTTGGGACAACGTGTAGCGAACCTGGTCAACGACCTGGTCGACGCCGGGTACCATCACGTTTCCTGGAACGCTCGGGATGCGGCGGGACGAGAAGTCGGTAGCGGCGCCTACTTGCTTCGCATGGCAACGCCAGGGACAATGCACGTGCAATGCATGGTGCTGTTGAGGTAGAGGATTGTCGCCTTGGGTGCGACCGGCCACGGCGTCGAATCCCGGCGATTCGCGATGACCGCTGCGCTCAGCGAATCGGACTATCAAGTCCCGATGCCGGATCGGCAGCCTGACTAGCCTTCGCCCGCGACGTTGTAGAATGCGGCGCCCTGGCCCGAATCGCGCGTGCCGAGCAGACGGGCAACATCTCATCAGCCGGCCCGGTCGGCAGACCACGACGAGACCGGCATGCATTGCGGGCGGCGCATTTCACCGGGGGGTGCCTGTGTCCCGCGGCTCGGTCCTTCCGAAATTCGTGGCGCGGCCCTTTGCCTTGGAGCAGCTCGCGCTGCTGGGGCAACGCCCGTGGTCGAGACGAGTGCAGGGCCGAGTCACGAAGGCAGAACCATCTACTCGGGCCAACTGATGGAACACGCTAGACCATCCAATATCGTGATACGGGGTGCTGGGCTTCGTGATCGGCAACAATCGCGAGACCCCCCGAGCACTCACGGCAACCCCCACGGAATCGTGTCGAGCGTTTCACTGAGTGGTACGTTTCGAGCAGATTTCCCCACAATCGCACTACAAACGACGCCTGCGAACGCCCATTATCATGATTCAGGTCGTTTTTTTTCTTGAGCAATGACAGGGGTCGTGCCCTGCGGGCACGTGGCACGTCATGTCCCTAGGGTTCACGTTGGGGCGCGGATGCCATAATACGTGTCATAACAACAACTTGTAGGGACGACGCTTGCGTCGTCCGCCAAATGCACAGCCGCCCCGCGCCCCTACGCCAGCATAGTATTTCTCGTCGCAAGACCTCGTCATTCCGCTATGAGGCCATGTGTCAAGGGCACCCGCTATCTTGTCATGTTTGGCCGTGGGGAGTCGGTCTGCTATACGTGGTCGTTGCCACAAGGTA
>CAZSJP010000565.1:0-3698 GCA_964606675.1 uncultured bacterium | reverse complement strand
GTACGTTCGCCGGTGCACGTGGTGAGGACAACGTCATGACACATCACAACTAGAGAGGCGCCTAGCGCGGTTCTAGGCGCGGGTTCGGACGAGTGTCGCCACATGGCGGCGGCGGGAGGACACCATGCACATGAGACTGCACGAAGCATACTGGATCGACGGCATACCGGTGCTCGGGGCGTTCAACGTGCGCTCGCTGGAGGACTTGCAGATCGCGCACGACGCCGGATTCAACCTGGCGGCCTACGCGCACGTCGACATGCTCGACCCCGGCACGCCCATGGGGCGATTCGCCGCCGAGAACGGTCTTAAGGCGATGCACAGCATCACCGGCCCGGCGCACGGCAGCCCGCGCCTCTCCATACCTATCGACAGCGAAACGACCTCGATCCAATACGAACTGGGCAGGCAACCCGAACCGGGGCCGGGCGTCGTCGTCATCGATGACGAGCGGATACGGTACGATGGATCGAGCGAGACCGAGTTGCTTGGATGCGAGCGCGGCGCGGACGGCGCCGAGCCGGCGGCTCACCGGGCCGGCAACATGATATTCTGGCCGGAGCCGTTCGTGGCGGACATCGAGGCAGTGAAGGATTCGCCGAACCTCTGGGGCTACTGGGCGCTCGACGACACGCCCGGCGACGCGCGCTCGGCCATGATGGGCCTGACGAAGGTCGTCCACGAAGTCGACGGGCAGCACCCGGTATGCGGCGGCTACAGCGGCCCCGACACGATGTCGAACTTCGGCCCCGGCGCTTGCGACATCATCGTGCCCTACTGGTACCCCGTCCAGTATTGGGGCTACAACCGCCAGATGACCTCTCTGGACACGCAAGCGATCCTCGCGTCCGCGCGCAGGATCGAGCCGGGAATCCCGCTAATGGGCCTATATCAGGCGTTCTGGGGCGGCGATTGGAACAAGCCGGGGCCGCTGACCGCATTCGAGATACGCGAGCAAGCGGAGGATTTCGTCCGTGAGGGCGCTGCGGGCCTGATGGCATTCGCCGTCCTTCGCCGAGAGAACGCCACGGACACGTTCGGTGGGTTCAACCTCGACGCCGAGATGACGCGCGCGGTGCGGGAGATCAACGAGGAAGTGCGTGCCACCTGCGGTCTCGAGGTCCCTCCCGAACGACCGGAGATGGCCGTAATCCGCATGCGACCCGTCGGGTTCGTCGAGGACGAGCCTGAAGTCGTCGGAACACCCTCGGCATGGCACATCGCCTATCCGTTCGACGGCGGCGAAACGCCCGGCCTCGACACGGCGCTGGCCCCGGACGAAGGCATCGACCTCTCGGCGACGTACGCGGGCAAGGACGGCCTGGAAGTGCGATGGGAGACGATCGCCACCAACGCCGGAACGGTCGCGTTCTTCGGCTATCAGGGGAAGAGCGTTAGAGGCGAGAACACTATCGCCTACGCCGCATGCACCGTATCGAACGCGACCGAGCGAAACGTGCAGATCCGACTCGGATGCGACAAGAACACGCTCGTGCGCGTCAACGGCGTCGAGGTGTGGAAATACACCAAGGGCCGCGGAGTGCACGTCGACGAAGACCTGGCGTACGCAACGCTACCCGCCGGCGAGTCGGCGATACTCGTGAAGGTGTACGTCAAAGGCGGCGGATGGGGCTTCACGCTCAGATTCGCCGATGTCGATGGCCGGCCGCTCGAAGGCCTGACGTTCTCGCCGACGCCGGATGCGGAATAGGCCTGGCCCATGGCGCATGGAGAGGCCCCGGGGCCATGGTGTGCGCCATGAAGCCGTGACGGGCCGGTTCCGGAAAGGAACAGCACCTTGAGCATGACGGACACGCGTCCCAACTTCCTCGTCATCATGTGCGACCAGTTTCGCGGCGACGCGTTGGGCGTCGAGGGGCACCCGAAGCTGCAGACCCCCAGTCTCGACGCGCTGGCCGTTGCCGGCGTTCGCTTCGAGCACGCCTACTCGTCCTGTCCGATGTGCATCCCCGCGCGCCGCAGTTTCATGGCCGGACAGTTTCCCGCCACCCACGGGATGCTCAGCAATCGGGAACACTGCGAGTGGTACCCCGCGGCAACCCTACCCGGCGAACTTCGGAAGACGGGCTACCAGACCCAGTTGGTCGGTCGCGACATGCACCAGCATCCTCGCCGGAAACGCTTCGGCTTCGATGAGATGACCCACTGCGGCGACGTTCATGCCGACGATCTCTACGACGATCGCCTGCGCGACCACGGCCACAACCCAACCTGGAGCCACGGCTTGCACCCCAACGGGCGTTCCGCTCGCCCGTGGCACCTCGAAGAGACGCTTCACCCGAGCAGCCGCACTGTTGACGGTGCCCTGCGCTTCCTGGAACGGCGCGACCCCGATTGCCCGTTCTTCCTCGTCACCAGCTTCGCCGCGCCGCATCCGCCGCTATATCCGCCCGCCTTCTATCTCGACCGCTACCTGCGTCTGGGTAGCCATCCGCCGCACATCGGAAGCTGGGCCGAACGTCCGGCCAACAACGGAGTCGGCTTGCCGATGGACTGCGCGCAGGCTTGTCTCGAAGGTGAGGAACTCGCCTCGTGCCAGGCCGGCTACTACGGCATGGTCAACCACGTCGACGACCAAGTCTGCAGATTGCTCTCGCACTGCTCCGGCCTTGGTCGGAAGACCGCCGAGAACACCATCGTCATCTTCTGCAGCGACCACGGCGAAATGCTCGGCGACCACTACATGTTCCGCAAGTCGCGTCCCTACGAAGGATCTACGCGCATCCCGCTGATGGTCTACGGGCCGGAGAGATTCGGGTTCCGACCGGGCTCCACGTCCGCCACCGCAGTCTCGCTCGAAGACGTCATGCCGACCGTGCTCGAGCTTGCCGGCGTTGCCATCCCTCCGTCTGTCGACGGCACCAGCCTCGTGCCGCTGCTTGAGGGCGACACCATCGAGCGCGAACTGGTCCACGCCGAGCACGGCAGCGACGAGGGCCTGGCATGGCACATGCTCACCGACGGAGCAACCAAATACATATGGCACACCGACAGCGGCACGGAGCAACTCTTCGACCTCGACGACGACCCGAACGAACTGATCGATCTCGCCGCCGATCCAACGCAGGCAACGGTACTCGAACGTTGGCGCGGGCGGCTGATCGAGAGACTGGCAGACCGTCCCGAGGATTTCACCGATGGCCACGAACTGGTTCCAGGGCGGCCCCACGAGACCGCGATGGCGCACGTCTCCGCGCAGAGACAAGCGCGATGAGCACGACCCGGGGTCCGGGCGCAAGGAGTGAGAGACGATGGAACGACCGAAGATCGGGAAACGAGAGTTCGAGCGGCGCATTGAGGATATCCAGGCCGCGATGCCCAAATGCGGCGTGGACGCGCTGTTCGTGTACGGCGATGAGTACCGCAAGGAGAACCTGCGCTACGTATCGAACTTCTGGCCGATATTCGAGCGCGGCGCCTGCGTGATCCCGCGAGCCGGGGCACCGATCCTGGCCGGCGCTCCGGAGGGCGAAGTGTACGCGCGCGAGATGACGGTCTGGCCCGACGTGCGAAACGTCAAGGAGTTCGCTTGCGTATCCGTGCCCGAGGAGATAGAATACCCGCAGGCAACGTTCTCATCGCTGACAGAGATCCTCGGCGATGCGCTGGCCGGCGGGAAGCGATTGGGCGTCGTCGGGTGGTTCGACATTCCCGCGCCGATCAACGAGCGCGTGCGT
>CAZSJP010000564.1:0-3710 GCA_964606675.1 uncultured bacterium | reverse complement strand
CGGTGATGTAGTTCCCAAACCCGCACCATGGGATTATCTTATAAGACTTATGTCTGAAGCTACCGTCCGGCGCCCGAGTGTCATCCTCTCGCCTCCACGGGCTCGTTGCGGGCCGGACGCAATCGGCACTCGAACGAAAGGGATTCCGTTGTGCCCACGGTCGTGATTACCGGATCGGCGGGTCTCGTCGGCTCTGACGCAGTGCGGTACTATTGCACTCAGGGGTTCGACGTGGTCGGCATCGACAACGATATGCGCCGCGAGTTCTTCGGCGACGAGGCATCGACGGTGTGGAACAGAGACCTGCTGGCGCAACAATACCCGTCTTACAGGCACATTTCGTGTGACGTCCGCGACATCGCGGCGATGGAAGAGACGTTCGCCGAACCCGGCGGCAAGATCGAGATGGTGATACATGCCGCCGCGCAACCTTCTCACGACTGGGCGGCGCGCGATCCGATCAAAGACTTCACCATCAACGCCGACGGCACGCTGAACCTGCTGGAACTGACGCGTCGCCACTGTCCCGACGCGGCGTTCACGTTCACGTCGACGAATAAGGTCTACGGAGACACGCCGAACTTTCTGCCGTTGGTGGAACAGGAAACACGATGGGAGATCGACCCATCGCACGAGTTCGCAGACGGCATAGACGAGCGGATGAGCATCGACGCGAGCAAGCACTCGCTCTTCGGGGCGTCGAAGGTGGCCGCCGACGTTCTCGTGCAGGAATACGGCCGCTATTTCGGCATGAAGACGGCCTGTTTCCGCTGCGGGTGCATCACCGGGCCGGGACATTCGGGTGCGGCATTGCACGGCTTCCTGGCGTATCTCATGAGATGCGTCGCGACCGGAAAGCCCTACACGGTATTCGGTTACAAGGGCAAGCAGGTTCGCGACAATATCCACGGCGCCGATCTGGTCAGCGCATTCGAGCACTTCCGCCGCGCTCCTCGCTCGGGCGAGGTCTACAACATGGGCGGCGGCAGGGCGAACAGCTGCTCGATGCTAGAGGCGATCTCGACTTGCGAGGAGATTGCCGGTGCGAAGCTCGACTCGACCTACGCCGAGGAGAGCAGAATCGGCGACCATATCTGGTACATCAGCGGCCTCGGCAAGTTCAGGCAGCACTACCCCGAGTGGGAGCAGCAGTTCACGCTGCGCCAGGTGCTCGAAGACATCTACCAGAAGAACCGAGATCGCTGGGTCGACGGGCGTGAATAGCCGACCGCCTCGTCCGCGCCCTCCCGATTCGGGTCGTCATATGAGCCGAGATGCCACGCATAGCGTGCCCTTCCTGCTCGTCTCGTGGACCACTCCGCCGACGGCGACGGGATCATCTGTCATTGTCCGCAACCTCGCCGCGGAGTTCGGGCCGACGGATTGCGTCCTGCTCGGCCAGTTGCTGTACGACGGGCGCATCGGCCTTGACCGCATCGAAGACCACGTGCGTGTTCTGATCCCATCGTACCCGATACATTGGCGGCTCAAACCGTATCTGGAGCCGTTCTACGCTATCCCTATGGCGGTGCGCGCCGGATGCGCGGCTGTCCGCGACCATGGGCTTCGCGCGGTAGTCGCGGTGTATCCCAACTCGGCATTCATGGTTGCCGGCTATCTGATCGCCCGGCTCTGTGGCGTACCGTTCTACCCGTGGTTCCACAATCTGTACGTCGAGACGAGACCGACCGGAGTGGGAGCCGCGTTCGCTCGGATCGTCCAGCGGCATATCCTGGCGAGAGCTGCCCACGTATTCGGCATGAGCGACGGAGTCTCGCGTTTCCTGCAGGCGAATTACGGGATCGAAGGCGATCCTCTGTTGCACCCTGTCTCGCTGCCTATCCCGGAGGCCGCCGCTCCTCCGGACGCTGAGAAGCCCTTCGTGCTCGGCCTGTCCGGCAACATCAACTTCACCACGGCTGAGCCGCTGCGGAATCTGATAGCTGCGGTGGGCGATAGTCCGGACTACAGGATCGTCCTACATACGCTCACCCCCGAGGCCGGCATCAGAGAGACGCTCGGCGTGTGGGCGGACAACGTGTCCGTGCGGCCGGTGCCGGACGCTTCAGAGCTTGTCTTGGCGCTTTCCGAGTGCGACGCGCTCGTGCTCGGCTTGGGAGACCGGACGGGGAAGCCGATGGAGTGGGACTTCAAGACGCAGTTCCCGACCAGGACCCTCGAGATGTTGGTCTCGGAGCGACCCATCCTCCTGATGTGCCCTGACGACTACTTCCTCGCGGAGTTCTTCGCGGAGAACGGCTGTGGCCGTCACGTCTCCGCCACCGACGCGGAGGCCATAGGCTATGCGGTGCGGGAGATATGTGCCGACCGGGCGCTGCGGTCGAAGTGTGTGGCGGGTGCGCTGCACGCGGCGGCGCGGTACCGCGCGGAGGACGTCGCCGAGTCGCTCCAGCGGCGACTGCGGGAGGGATCGGGCGAATCGGCGGTTCCTGAGTGAATCGCTCGCAGCGGCGGGGGAGGTTGGTGCCGTGCGCTACGCGTCGAGAACGTCGTCGCATATGGACGCGATCGCCCTAGCGTGGCTCGACGGCGGCGCGGGCACTCACGGATGCCGCGGCGCTGGCGGCGTCAAAGCCTGTTCGTACGCCCGGGCTATGTTGCGGACGTGTCTTTCGGGGTTGTAGACACTCGCTCGATCTCGCGCTTGTCGTCCCATATCCTCGCGCATTCCGGGGTTGTCTAAGAGTTGCAGCAAGCTCCTGGCGAGAGCGCCCGGGTCCTTGGGCGGCACGAGGAACCCCGTAACGCCATCTGCCACGATGTCCAGCAGGCCTCCGACATTTGTGGCCACGACCGGCGTCCCGGCGATCATCGCCTCGACGGGTACGCGCCCCCACCCTTCGAGCCACGAAGGCACGGCAACGATGTCGGCCGCTGCGTGGATCGGCCAGATGTCGCTCTGATGCCCGAGCAGGCGCAATATGCCCGACGTGATCAGATCGCCCGCGCGCCGTGCAACATGCTCGAGGTAATCGTGTTCGCCTGTCCCAACGACGAGGAAATACACGCTCGGATGGCGAGCGTGGACTATCTTCGCCGCGTCGACGAACTCCCCGTGGCCCTTGCGTGCGATGACCTGGCCGACTATCGCAACGACCAGCGCGTCGGAGGGTAGGTCGAGCGCTCGACGTGCGTGGGCTCTGTCTTCCTGGCCCAGTGGGTGGGGTGGCGGGGCTACCGCGTTCGGGATCACGGTCAGATGGCTGCCCACACCGGCGGCATGGAAGGGCTTGGCGACAGCGCTCGATATCGCTACGATACGGTCGCTGAGTTCTGCCAATGTCCTGACCGCAACTGCGGGGCCACCCCACCAGCGAGCCATTTCAGGCTCCGTGAATTGGTCGCGAACGTGCTGCACGTGGGGAATGCCCGTGAGTCGGGCGACGATGGCTCCGTCGAGCGATTGGATCAGATTCGAGTGCACGAGGTCGACGCGTTCGTCGCGACAGATGCGGGCGAGGCGTCGCAGGGTGTTGAGGCGGTTCGGTAGATACGCAAGATCGCGCCAGCCAAGGTGGCTGCGGGCCCACGGCGTCAGATACACCGGGTAGTACGTGATGCCGCGCCGGTCGGCCTCTTCCCATACACCTTCGCGCACCTGGTGACCGGCGATGATGGGATGATACCCGTGCGCCGCAATGCGTTCAGCCAGCAGGAACAGGCTGTGGGCAGCGCCGCCCATGCCCGAC
>CAZSJP010000563.1:0-3718 GCA_964606675.1 uncultured bacterium | reverse complement strand
ACACGGTGGTGATCGTCGACGATCTGGCCGCGCCCGTGAGGCGTCGCTTTGGCTGGCGACTGGTGTTGCCTCATCCGACACAGCGGGTGGCCGAAGACACAGACGCGCCCGAGAGCTGGCCGACGTGGCTCACGCAACCTGCGGACGGGAGCATCGGCCTCACGATACGGTGGCTGCTGCCGTCGCCACAGCAAGGGATCATCGCGGAGCAGACGAAGATGGAGGCGGCCTATCCGGCATCCGGCGACGGAGGCGAACTCGTGAGCCCCGGCTGCTCGACGCTGACGGTAAGCCCGCTGATTCGAAGTCCGAAGCAACAGGTTGCCGTCGCGCTGCGCTTGGGGCGCGAGGAGGCCACCGCGCCGACGATATCGGCTGAACCAGCGCATCGGTCCGTGCGTATCAGCGCCGAGACAGTCGATGGGCCCACGACATGGTCGATCATGTGGGGTCAGGCGGGGGTCCAGGCGCTGTAATCGACTTCCGCGCCGGGCGTTTCAGGGCTCCGAGTCAGTCGCCCGGCACTTCGTTCATGCAGCGGCCACCAAGAGCGGATCGGGACGACCCGCCCCTGGGGCTTCGCCATCGTGGCGACGTGCCTGGGTTGTCGAGCTACGATTTCACCCCGGACATGGTCACATCGTCGCGATGTACTCGAACGTCGCGAATGCCGGCGTCCTTAAACCATTGGTACACCTCGTGATGGGTGTGCCGCGATTGGTACTTCGGAGAGTACCAATCGAACGTGTCGAGCACCCGCCACCGCCAGTTCTTCTCCAGAGATATCTCGAACAACGCCCTCCCAACGCTCTTCATGCCCGGAAGACGATAGATGTAGTAGAGCGGCACGGCAACGAAGCAGAGATAGTGCAGCAGCCGCACTGGCATTCGGGTTGTAATCCGACGCCAGAACCGGTTCGACATCATGACAATCTTGTTGTAGCCATCGTACAAGAACACCGAGATGTCGCCGCCTCGCTTGAGTGCCGATGCTATGCCGGCGAATCCTCCAGCCGCGTCCGGCGTATGATGGAGCACGCCGAAACTATACACGAAGTCGAATGTTTCGGGCGCGAACAGTGGGTCCAGCAGGCTGGCCTGAACGAAATGGACGTTGGGCATGTGCCCCAGGTTCCGCCGCGCCGAGTCGATCGCGTAGCTCAAGTCGACACCCACGACGATCCGGCCGTGCTTGGCTGCGATCTCCATGTAGCGTCCCATCCCGCAGCCGGCGTCCAAGATGAGCTTCCCGTTCATGTCTTCCAGAGGAAACTCGACTTTTGAGCGGAAGGAGTCTTCGGAGCGTGTGCCATCCGACTGGCTGTCCAGCTGGGTCGTTCGGTGTTCCGTCCATTCGAAGCTGAAACTCTCAACGTAGCCGTCGGTGTCGACAAGTCGTGGGATGAAGTCCCGTATCGGGTACTTCTTCTCGCACGAACAGGTAAGGACCCCTTCCTTCACTTCGCCGTTCTCTTCGACAGTTGCTGCCAACTCCAATGCATGGGTGCACGCCGGACAACGTATCCATTGTAGCAGCACGTCTCTCAAGTCATCCGTCCTTTCGGCTGTGCGACGCTCGTTCCCGATCATAGACCGGTGTGCCCGCGGACGCCCTGGCATCGTGGCCGGTCCGGTCCATGTTCGCCGTGGAAGCTACGTTCGCCGTTCGAATGTGCCGGGGATCGCCTGCCTGACGGCCGTCTCGGGCTCAGGATCGAGGCCGCGGCCATCGGCCACGCTGCAATTGCGTTCTACCTGCTCCGGTGTCTTCGCGCCAGGGATGATGGCCGACACGGCTTGCTGGTTGAGGATGAACCGCAGGGCTGCTTCGGCTGCGGGCATCGGCGAAACGGCCTGAGCGAACGAGTCCGCCTCCGCCACCGCCGCATCCAGCATGTCGCCCTTGAGCCAGTTGGCGCGATGGTCCGTCGGCTCGAAGACGGTATCGCGCGTGAATTTCGCCGCGAGAATGCCCGATTTCAGCGGGGCTCGTACCAACACGCCTACGTTCCGCTCGATGCACAAGGGGAACAGCGCCGCCTCGGCATCTCGGGTCATGACGTTGTAGTATATCTGAAGGCAGTCTACGACGTCGCGCTCGATGTACCGGATGCCCTCCTCGGGTGTCGTGATGGACACGCCGACGAAGCGGACCTTTCCTTGTGCTTGCAGCCTGCCGAGCGCTTCGAACACCTCGTCGCCGCCGCCCACTTCGTCGGGCGGATTGTGGAGTTGGTAAAGGTCTATCGCGTCCTTCCTCAGGCGCTTCAGGCTCCGATCGCACGCTTCGAGTATGTAGCCACTGTCGAAGTTCTTGCGTCCGGGTTCGGGGTCGCGACGTTCGTTGCCGACCTTCGTGGCCACGTAGCAGCCATCCCATCGTCCGTCGAGCGCCTGCCCGATCAGTTCCTCGCTGTGGCCGGCCCCGTACGCGTCGGCCGTGTCGATCAGGTTGACTCCGAGGTCCAATGCGCGGCCGATGGCCCGGAGCGATACGTCGTCGTCCGTCGTGCCGTAGCCGATTCCGCTTTCGCCGAGCCGGAATCCGCCGCCGATGGCCCATGCTCCGAAGCTGATCTCGGAGACATCGAGCCCGGTTCGTCCGAGTTTGCGGTATCTCATTCGTTCGTCCTCCCACGCTAGAGCGTGTTCCGATGCCGAACCGATGCTACAAGCTTGCCCCGAGGACGGCGTCGTATACCGCCATCGTCTTCTCTATCTCTCGCTCGGCAGTGTGTCTGCTCTCGACCAGAGCGCGGCCTGCGAGTCCCATCGTGCGGCGCAGCTCGCCGTCCAGGGCCAATGTCCGGATCGCCTCCACCATCGCCTCGACGTCCCCCGGCTGCACCAGAAGGCCCGTCTTGCCGTGTGTGACTATCTCCGGCGCGCCTCCGACCTCCGTCGCGACAACCGGCCGGCCCGCAGACATGTACTCGACCACTGCGTTCGGGAAGCCTTCGGTGTACGATGGCAGAACGCAGATGCCGCTCGTATGGACTGCCGCGATGGGATTCGACATATACCCTGCGAAGTCTACGACTTGTTCTACCCCGAGCCCCGCGGCCATCTCTCTTAGACCCGCTTCGTCCGGGCCGTCGCCCACAAGCAGCAGCTTCACCGGCATACCCTCTTGCAGCAGGCGAGCGGTTGCCTCAAGCGCCACCCGTTGGCCCTTCTCCGCAGACAGGCGGCCCACCACACATATCGTCAGTATGTCGCCGGGCTCGGGGTCGAGAGCCGGCGTCAGCCTATCGGGCGGTATGCCATTGTAGACGACCGTCATCCGATCCGATCGTACCCCCCGAGCGCGGAGCGACTCTGCGACGGCATTGGAGTTGGGGATTATGTGATCTGCTACGTGCCTGAGGGTGAGCACGTACGCCAACGACAGCGCTCGTCCCATCGCTGCGGGAAACTCCGTCATCCTGTGGCTGGCCACTACTGGCGCTCCGGTCCCTAGCGCGGCCATCGCGCCGAACACCGTCGCCCAGTCCATCAGCACGTGGACCAGGTCGACGTTCTCGTGTCGTAGATAGCGGTTCATCCTGGCAAGTTCGCGCTGGCCGTCCCAGTTCAGCAGCTTGCCCGTGAGCCTGAGTGGCACTACCGGCGCCAAGTCGTGCACACGCTCCCCGAGCGGCCCCTCATCTTTCAGCGCGATCACCACCGGAGAGAACCTGTCGCGATCAAGGTGATCGAGCAGCCTCACGAGGTAGTG
>CAZSJP010000562.1:0-3721 GCA_964606675.1 uncultured bacterium | reverse complement strand
CTGAATCCCACCGAGCTGACCGCCACATTGAATTGTGAGGGTGCCTCCTTTACGGAAGGCATTCGGCATGCCCAAGAAATGATTCAAGGATCCTGCTCTTTACTGCTGCTCACCGATCAGGGCATATACGCCGCCCGGGATAAGCTCGGCAGAACACCCGTTATCATCGGAAAAAAAGAGGGTGCCATCGCTGCCACCACAGAAACATGTGCCTTCCCGAATCTCGGATATGAAGTCGACAGGGATCTTGGACCGGGAGAAATCGCCTTCGTTTCCGCAGATGGCGTCGAGCAGAAATCGCCACCGGGTGAAAAAATGCAAATTTGTTCCTTTCTGTGGGTCTATTACGCATATCCGGCCTCAAGCTATGAAGGAATCAACTTGGAATCTGTACGCAACCGCTGCGGGGGTGCCCTGGCGCAAAACGACACGACGGAAATTGATTTTGTGGCCGGAATCCCCGATTCGGGCATCGGACACGCCATTGGGTATGCTTACACACGCCACCTCCCCTACATACGGCCGTTTGTCAAGTATACCCCAACGTGGCCGCGCAGTTTCATGCCGCAGGATCAGAGCATGCGCGATTTGGTCGCCAAAATGAAATTAATTCCCATCAAGTCTCTGATTAAAGGGAAAAGAATCCTCTTCTGTGAGGACTCCATCGTGAGGGGCACTCAATTGAAGGAGAATATTCAGATTTTATATGATTACGGGGCTGAAGAAATTCATATGCGGCCGGCATGCCCGACATTGGTTTTTCCTTGTGATTTCCTCAATTTTTCGACGTCCCGATCAACACTTGATCTGGCCGGCAGAAAAAGCATTGCCGAAATCGAGGGCCATGACGATGTCGATCTGACCCCTTACGCAACGGCGGGGTCCGATAAAAATCTGGAAATGATTGATGGCATTCGACGGCGTCTGAAGTTGACGACCTTGAAATACCAGGGCCTGGAAGATCTGGTGGACGCCATCGGGCTGAAAAAAGAGAGACTTTGCACCCATTGCTGGGATGGTTCGAGCTATTTTTAAGCCCGAACCATCTTCAGGGATAAGCCGGTTTATTCACGGTTTAAGTCCAATTATCGCCAGCGTACCACAGGCGAAGCGGAGACGTATTCACAATGTCGGCTACTAGCTTATGATCGTACTGGCAAAATCGTTCCTATTTAAAATATCATTACGTTCAAAGCTTTTTGGCCGCTTTTTTATAGGCTTTGATCATCGTTGCCACAGATTTTTTTAATTCCTTGACCGCACTTTCCAAATCTTTTAACCGACCGTCCATTCGATTTGCATAACTTCGAATATCGGAATGAGTATTGCTTGATATATTGCAGTTTTAGGAATTTTTGTCAAGGGGAGGAAAAGTCCCGCTGGGGATGAAGAGGTTTGTAAAAAATTTGTGCCCGCCCAGAATTCCGGACGGGCACAAATCGGTTACCTTTCAACGATGGTTTATCACTGAGACAGGGCGGCATGCGCCGCTGCCAGACGGGCAATGGGCACCCGGAAGGGTGAACAGGAAACATACGACAAACCGAGTTCATGGCACAGCTTAATGGAATCCGGGTCGCCGCCGTGCTCGCCGCAGATGCCGCATTCCAGATCCGATTTCACGGAGCGTCCCTTGGTCACCGCTATTTTCATCAACTCACCCACGCCGTTGCGATCGATGGTGGCAAAGGGGTTGTCGGGCAGGATGTCGCGTTCCATGTACTCGATCAGGAAGCTCGCCTCGGCATCGTCCCTTGAAATCCCGAAGGTTGTCTGGGTCAAATCATTGGTTCCAAATGAAATGAAAGACGCATATTCAGCGATTTCATCACAGGTCAGGGCCGCCCTTGGAATTTCGATCATGGTTCCGAACTTATAATCGATTTCGATTCCCTTGGCCTGCATGACTTTCCGGGCTTCTTCCTCCAGGACGTTGCGTTGGATCTTCAGTTCGTTCACGTGACTGGTGAGGGGAATCATGATTTCGGGATGCACATCCACGCCTTCCCGGCTCACTTCACATGCAGCTTCGAAAATGGCCCGTACCTGCATAATGGTCAGCTCGGGTATATGGATTCCCAGTCGCACCCCCCGCATCCCCAGCATGGGATTCATCTCGCTCAAGGCTTCGACCCGTTTTAAAATTTCCTCTTTGGCATGGATTTGGCCGACGATGTCGTCCACTTCTTCAAGCCTTGCGGCATGTGGCAGGCGTATCTTCAAATCCGCCAGATCGGTCTGCAATTCGGCATGATTGGGCAAAAATTCGTGCAACGGGGGGTCGATCAAACGAATGATGACCGGCAGGCCGTCCATCACCCGAAACAATCCCGCAAAGTCCGCCTGTTGATACGGAAGCAGGGCATCCAGCGCCTGGCTTCTTTCTTCAGGCACATTGGTCATAATCATTTTTTGTACAATGGGAAGCCGTTCGGCTTCGAAAAACATGTGTTCGGTGCGGCACAGGCCGATACCTTCGGCACCGTATTCGCGTGCCCGTTGGGCATCACGGGGGTAATCCGCGTTGGCCCAGACGCCAAGCGTACGGATTTCATCCGCCCAGGATAAAAGCTTCAAGAGTCGGGGGTCTTTGATGTCCGGAACCATGGTTTCAAGTTTTCCGGCATATACCTCTCCCGTGGTGCCATCGATAGAGATCCAGTCACCTTCTTTGATGGTGACCTCCTGCACGCACATTTCGCGGGCGACCATATCGATTTCCAGGGCGGAAACGCCCACCACCGCCGGTTTGCCGAATTGGCGCGCCACAAGGGCCGCATGGCTGGTTCTGCCGCCGCGGCTGGTAAGGATACCATTGGCGGCAAGCATGCCGTGGACATCGTCCGGTTTGGTTTCAGGGCGTACCATGATGACGGCCTTGCCATCCTCCTTGGCCCATTTTTCTGCCAGATCGGCATCAAAGGCCACAACGCCGTATGCTGCCCCGGGAGAAACATTCAGCCCCTTGGCCAACATCCTATTTTCAGCCTTGGCGGCCGCAATCCCTTGCGGATCAAACTGAGGATGCAGGAAAAAATCCACCTGCGCGGGGGAGACACGTTTGACCGCTTCTTCATGGGTGATAAAGTCATCCTCGGCCATTTCAACCGCGATTCGAACCTCCGACTGTGCCGTGCGCTTGCCATCGCGCGTCTGCAGCATCCACAGTTTGCCGTGTTCGATGGTAAATTCCACATCCTGCATATCGCGATAGTGGTCTTCCAAACGTTCGGTGATCTGTTGGAATTCGGCAAAAATTTCCGGCATTTCGTCTTTCAACTCCCAGATATCCCGGGTAATGCGGATACCGGCCACGACATCCTCGCCCTGGGCATTGGTTAAGAAATCGCCTTCGATGCGGTTTTCACCTGTGGTTCCGTTGCGCGTCAAAGCCACACCCGTGGCGCAATCTTCCCCCATATTGCCGAAAATCATGGTTTGGATGTTGACGGCGGTACCCAAATCATGGGCAATACCGGCCGCATTGCGGTAATCGATGGCTCTTTTGCCGTTCCAGCTTTTAAAAACCGCTTCCGTGGCCAGCTTCAACTGCTCAATGGGATCGGTGGGAAAGTCACGACCCGTGTGCGCTTTGAAAATCTTCTTGAACTGAACCGTGACCTCTTTCCAGCTTTCGGCATTCAATTCGGTATCCGATTTGACACCCGCTTTGGCCCGCGCCGCGGTGAGAACCGCCTCGAAATCGTCGTCTTCGATCCCC
>CAZSJP010000561.1:0-3726 GCA_964606675.1 uncultured bacterium | reverse complement strand
GAAGGACTCTTCGCTGGCCGCCGCTGTGAATCTCCAGCGAGAGGGCAAGGCCGATGCGATGGTGAGCGCCGGGAACACGGGCGCAGCCATGGCGCTTTCGTTGATGAGCCTCGGGCGGATCGAGGGTGTCGACAGGCCGGCGATAGCCTGCCCTCTGCCGACAGCGAACGGCGTCACCACTTTCCTCGACGCCGGCGCCAACACCCGCTGCAAAGCCGAGCACCTGTACCAGTTCGCGGTGATGGGCAGTCAGTACCATGCCGACGCTTACGGCGTCGACAGGCCCAAAGTGGCGCTTCTCAGCATAGGCGAAGAGCAGACCAAAGGCGATGAGATAGTCAAGAACGCGCACGCGCTGATTGCCGCGTCCGACCTCAATTTCGTCGGGAACGTGGAGGGCCGCGACATACTGCCCGGCGACGCCGACGTAGTTGTCACCGACGGCTTCACGGGCAACGTGATCCTGAAGGTGGCCGAAAGCATTCCGGGGTTCCTCCGAGGTGCGCTACGCGAGCAGATCAAGGCGCACCCGCTGCGAATGCTGGGGTTCCTCCTGATGCGCGGAGCTTTCCGGGGCTTCAAACGGACGCTCGATTGGCAGGAATACGGCGGCGCGTTGTTGCTCGGGATCGACGGCATAACGATCATCTGCCACGGCCGGTCGCAGGCGAAAGCCATCGCCAACGCGATCTATCTGGCCGCGCGCGCTGCCCGGGCCAACCTGAGCGGACAAATCAGGGAAGAATTGGGGAAGGTACGCATTGATGGATGAGGCCAAGCGGTCCAAAATATTGGGTATGGGAGCAGCGGTTCCGGACAAAGTGCTCACCAACTTCGATCTGGAGCAGCTCGTAGATACAACCGACGACTGGATCCGCTCGCGGACCGGGATCGAACGCAGGCACATAGCCGAAGACGGCACGTCGACGCTGACTCTCGCAACAGAGGCCGCAACGAACGCCCTGGCGGATGCCGGGGTAGAAGCGTTGGACCTCGACATGATACTTGTCGGCACCCTGACACCAGAGATAGGTTTCCCGGCGACGTCGTGTCTGCTGCAGGAAGCTATCGGCGCCAAGAACGCAGCCGGCCTGGATATCTCGGCGGCGTGCTCCGGGTTCATCTACGGCTTGCACATCGCCGATTCGCTCATCAGGACCGGAGCGCACAAGCACATCCTGGTTGTTGGGGCGGAGACGCTGTCCAGGATCGTCAACTGGAAGGATCGCAACACCTGCGTGCTGTTCGGCGACGCTGCAGGGGCGGCCGTGGTCGGTCCATCGGACGACGACACGGGGATACTGGCAACCTTCGTTCGCTCCGACGGTGCCGATCCCGAGACGCTCTGGCGAGAGGGCGGCGGCACAAGACCCGTGTCGGAACCGGCGCGCGCGTTCATCCAGATGTCGGGGCAGGACGTGTTCAAGCGAGCGGTCAAGGCGATGGGCGACGCCGCGGAGAAGATTCTCGACATTGCCGGGTTCACCGGCGACGACGTGGACTTGCTGGTGCCGCACCAGGCCAACACGCGCATCATCGAAGCGACCGCGAAACGTGTCAGTCTTCCGCTGGAGAAGGTTTTTGTCAACATCCAGGAGTACGGAAACACTTCGGCAGCAACGATTCCGCTGTGTCTGGTGGAAGCGAAGCGCGAAGGCCGAATAGCGCCGGGGCAACTGGTAATGCTCGTGGCATTCGGCGCCGGTTTCACCTGGGGCTCCGCTCTGATGCGGGCCTAGCCCGCTCCGATAGGGGCTTTGCAGCACAGGATTTCCAGACCTTGAAGATTGCGATTCTATGCCCCGGGCAGGGATCACAGGCAGTGGGCATGGGCGCCGACGTCGCCGAAGCGTTCCCAGCCGCGCGCGCGATCTACGATGAGGCCGACGAGGCCCTCGGCTGGTCGATTGCAGAGCTGAGCTTCAACGGCCCGATCGAGAAGCTCAACGACACGAGGTTCACGCAACCGGCGCTTTACGTGCACAGTTGCGCAGCAGGCCGGGTTCTGCGCGACTCCGGAGTCAGGCCGGATTACTTGGCCGGGCATAGCTTGGGCGAGTACAGCGCACTTGCCGTTGGCGGAGCGTTTTCGTTCGCCGACGGGCTGCGGCTCGTGGTGAAGCGAGCCGAGGCGATGGCCGAGGCCACAGAGGGAACGATGGCGGCGGTGATCGGTCTCGACGAGAGCCGGATCACCGACGTGCTATCGGGCTTCCCGGAGGTTGTGGCCGCGAACTACAACGCGCCTGGCCAGACGGTGATCTCCGGAACGGTTGCGGGGGTCGAAGGCGCGTCCAGGGCATTGGCCGAAGCCGGAGCCAAGCGGGTCGTACCGCTTACTGTCAGCGGAGCGTTCCATTCGCCGCTGATGGAGAGCGCGGGATCGGCTTTGGCGAGCGCGGTAGATGCCACGGACATGTCGGCGCCGGACGTGCCGATCGTGCCGAACGTTACGGCCGATCCCACGGTCGACGCCGACGAGATAAGACGCCTGTTGGTACAGCAGATAACGTCGCCGGTGCGCTGGACGGACACTGTGCGCGCGCTGGTGGGCCTGGGCGTTGGCCAAGGCTACGAGGTGGGCCCCGGCAAGGTGCTGCAAGGGCTCGCACGTCGAATAGATCGTAACTTTAGCGTAGTCGGCGCCGGCACAGCCGACGAACTTGCCGCGCTGCGAGATTCGTAGCCGTGGGACCGGAGTACCGGTTGTAGCACGCAGCTCGATCGGTGCCGGTGCCCCTCAACGACGCCGGGGTACGGGGGAAATGTTGGACGAACTTCACAACCTAGACGATCGCGTTGCCATCGTGACCGGTGGCGGCCGCGGGCTTGGCGAGGTCTTCTGCAAGTCTCTTGCCGAGGCTGGCGCGGCCGTCGTCGTGGTGGATATCGCCGAGGACAACGCGAAGCAGGTTGCCGCGGACCTCGAGCGAGCGGGTGCCAAAGCTCTTGCCATCGCGACGGACGTAACCGACCGCGCCCAAGTGGCGGCCATGGTACAGACCACGGTCGACACGTTTGGTCGCGTCGACATTCTGATCAACAACGCGGGGATAACGCGCGACACGTTGCTGATGCGCATGAGCGACGAGCAGTGGGACGCGGTGATCCAGGCCAACATGACCAGCGTGTTCCTGTGCACTCAGGCGGCGATCAAGCCGATGATCAAGGCCAGGTACGGAAGAATCATCTCGATTTCGTCCGTCGTCGGGCTGATCGGCAACCCGGGGCAGGCCAACTACGCTGCGTCTAAGGCCGGCATTATCGGCTTCACGAAGACGGTGGCGCGAGAGGTAGCTCCTCGAAACGTGACGGCGAATGCGGTCGCGCCCGGTTTCATCGAATCGGCGATGACCGACGCGCTTCCAGAGAAAGCGAAGCAGGCACTGCTGCAAGCCGTGCCGCTCGGCAGAACCGGCAAGCCGGAGGACGTGGCGAGCGCGGTTCTATTCCTTGCATCGGAGCAAGCGTCCTATGTGACGGGACAGGTGATAAACGTCGATGGTGGCATGGTGATGTAACTTGCCACGCGCGACGGAGTTGTAGTACAAGTCGGATGTGGCTCAGGAGGATGAAATGGCGATCGCAGAAGATGTAAAAAAGCTGGTTGCAGAGCAGTTGGGAGTGTCCGCGGACGAGGTTTCCGACGACGCGAAGTTTGTTGAGGATCTCGGCGCCGACTCGCTCGATACAGTCGAGCTTGTAATGGCTTTCGAAGACAAATTC
>CAZSJP010000560.1:0-3743 GCA_964606675.1 uncultured bacterium | reverse complement strand
ACCACCGAGTCTATCGCGCCGTCCCTGACGCGCGTCGTGACTCGAATCTGCCCGCCTTCAGTGTCGTGTACTCCCTGGTGGATCGTCGTGTTGCCTTCGACCTGGGTACGTTGCGCACGCAGCCGAGTATCGACCTGCCTGAGCCATTGTGGGTCGTCGAGCTGGGCGTTGAGTCGCCTGACTTCATCGCGTTCGGCGTCGGTGAGCCGGCCGGGCACGAGATCGCAGTCGAGTTGCCGCTGAAACTCATCGAGAAACGTCTTCTTGATCTCCTCGCGGTCCGGCGCCGCTCCGATTTCGGCGGTGACGCTCGTTGTCGGCGACTTCGACGACGATCCCATCGCACCTTCGAGCACGGTAAGGTCGCACTCATACGGTATGCTCGACGAGAGTAGCACCGCGTCGTTCAGCCTGCCGACGGCCGAGCCGCCGATCACGCTGTCACGGACGAACACGTCGCTCACCGGCTGATAGTGCGCATCGACGCCGCTCTGCCGATACGTTTCGATAAGCACGTGCAGAATGTTCTGGTAGATTCTCGTGGCCGAGCGCTCGGCGCGTTCCCAATGGAATATGGTCTGGAACAGCTGCTGGCCGCGGTGGAACATGAGCGCACGCCCGCCTATATGCCTGCGGTAGATCGGGATTCCGTGCTGGCGGCAGAACTCCGTGTCGATGTCTTTCGAGCACTCCTGGTAGCTGCCGATGGAAACACAGCGTTGAGACGGCATATTCAACGCCAGCGTGTCGGGCTGGTCGGTGCTGACGCCCACACTGATCGCGTGGTACACCACCTGAGACTGCAGTGCGCTGAGCACGCCGAGGTCTATGAGCCTGATTTCCCGCATCCGCTGCTCGATCCTTTGGCTGGTCCGCCCTACCTACCGGCTCCTGCGAACGAGTGTCACACACGGCGGGGCCGCTGTCGTAGGGCTACGACGTAAAGATACGACCGCGATATCCTCGCGCAAGCATGTTCCGCGAAGTTGCATGCGGTATTCGCGGCGTTTTCATCCGGAAGCCGTGTCATCCCGTATCGATGCAAGTTCGGCGTAGGCCGCCCGGAGCGATTCCCCGATGCCGGTGTAGATAGGAAGCAGCTTGTCGAAACGGCTTCGGCCCGCCTCGGACGGCACGAGCTTCTGCGGCGCTCCGACGAGCGCCTGCACCGCCGTGAGGACATCGGGCTGCCTTCCCATGGCTACTTCCATCATCGCCGCAGCCCCGCGAGCGGTGGCTTCGCGCTCTTCCGGCACAAGCACCTCGAGGCCTGTGGCATCGGCCTTGATCTGATTGAGCAGCGGCGATGCGGCCGTGCCGCCGCCAACCCACATCCGAGTCGGAGAACTTCCGGTACGCTGGTGGATCAGGTCCAGATTATGCCGAACCGACAGTGCGATCCCTTCGAGCACCGCGCGCCCCAACGCGTCGACGTCGGTGTCGAGGTCCATCCCGGCAAAAGTGCCGCGCAGGTTGGCGTCCCAGTACGGGCTTCGCTCGCCGTCCATGTACGGCCAGAAGACTACCGAGCCCGAATCTGCCTTGCTGCCGGCCGCCTGTTGACGCGCCTCGAACGCGGCCATCCACCGGCCGACGCCCTGCCCGCCGGCGACGTTGCGTACGAACCAGTCGATCGAGTCGCCGGCTGCCCTAGTGACGCCGAACACGACCGACCGCCCTCCGACCAGCGGATAGCATAGGAACGACTCGACCGGCTCGGCGGGCGATTCTCGGACGAGGCCGATTATCTCGGACGTGCCGCCGACGTCGCACACGTCTCCCTCCGACTGCCCTCCCGATCCGATCAGCCCCGAGAATGCATCGATTGTGCCGCACCCGACCGGCAGCCCCGCGGGCAATCCCGTGGCCGCGGTCTGCTCCTGGTCCGTCTCACCGACGAGCGACCATGCATGGAAGAGGCGCGGTATCAGCGAGCGCCTCAGGCCGAGCGCCTCGGCGTACCACGGGTCGCACTCTCCGGTTTCCGCGTTCACGAGGTCCTTGAGGCCATACCGGTCCGACACCAGTTCGCCCGTCAATCGCAGCGTCAGGTAGTCCTTGGGTTGGACTAGCGCCTCCGTCGCGGCGTATCGCTCCGGCTCGTGCTCGCGCATCCAGACCAGTTTGGCGGGACCCATGTTCGCGGCCATCGGCAGATGCAGGCCGAGCGCGCCGAACCTCTGCTCGACCGTTGTCTCGCTCGATATCCGGTCGGCTTCGGCTTGCGCGCGCGAGTCCTGCCATATGAGCGACCGGCCGAGCGGCATGCCTCGCGCATCGATCGGAAGGTGGCTCGGCCCGTGCCCGACGGGGATGACGCCCGAGATCGCGCCCGCGCCGACGTCCGCGACGACTTCCCGCATGCACACGACGGCCGCGTCCCACCAGTCTACGGGGTCCTGCTCCGCCCATCCCGGCTGGTCGCGGTAGGTCGGATACTGCGGCGACGTCGCGCGCGAGAGCACCCGGCCCGAGCGGTCCATCGCCACCGCGCGGCACTTGTGCGTGCCGAGGTCCAGCACCAAGGTTGCGGCGCCCGCGTCACTCATCGAGCCGCATCCGTTGGCAGAGCGACCACTTTCAGCCCCGTGAGCGCACCTGCGACTTCGATCGCCTCGCCGATCGATTCCAGACCGTATCGGTGGGTCACCAGCCGCGCCGGATCGACGTCGCCGGAGACGAGTAGCCGAAGCGCCTCGTCGCCCTGAGCGGGGGTCGAACCGAAGCAGCCGTAGCAGGCTATCTGCCTGTAGTGCAGGTCGTTCATGTCGACTTCCAGCATCTGCCGGTCTTTGGGCAGCCCCGCGAATAGCAGCACTTGCCCGCATCGGCCGACGACGGAGAACGCCGTGCCGCACGCTTCAGGGGAGCTTGCCGCCACGATGGCGACGTCGGGGCCGTATCCGTCGCTCCAGTCGGCCACCTGTTGCGCCAAGTCGGCCGACCGAGCATCGAACACGTCGACGTCGCCCGACGATGCTGCGATCCGCAGCCGCTCATCGGAGACGTCCGCCATCGCGACGGCCTCGGCACCGTATGCGCGGACAAGCTCGAGGTGCATCATCCCGATGGGGCCGGCGCCGACTATCAGCACACGGTCGTCCGGGCGACGGCGAAGCTGCTCTTGACCGTTGATGCAGCACGCCAGCGGCTCGGCTATGGATACCGACGCCATGTCGGTGCCCGTGGGCGCTTTGTGCACGCTACCGTTGGAGACGAGCGCCGCCGGGACCGCTACGTATTCGGCGAGGCCGCCGGGGAACTCGTACGAAAGCGCGCGACGGCTGCCGCAGAGGTTCTCCTGACCGCGCAAGCAGATCCGACACTCGCCGCACGACCAGCCCGGCGGCGAAAGAACGACCGACTCGCCCGCGCTGTAGCCGTCGACGCCTGGTCCGACCGCCTCGACGTGCCCGGCGATTTCGTGCCCGATCACGGCCGGTAGAGCGATCCGGCTATGCCCGTGCCGGTAGATCCGAACGTCCGTGCCGCATATCGCGCATGCTCCGACGCGGATCACGATCCCACCGGGCTCGGCGACAGGGTCGGCGACGTTTCGTGTGGCTATCCGGCCCGGCTCTTCCAGAACTGCGGCTCGCATGGAGCACCTCCCGATCGTGGCGTATCGCGTTCTCGCTCGAAGTCACCGTGAGGTTAGGTCGCGCGGTCGTTCGGGGCAAGTGTGGGGGTGCGCCGACCAGGGCGCCCGACGGACCGTGGACCCCCTCACGCTTGCTTTGCGG
>CAZSJP010000559.1:0-3750 GCA_964606675.1 uncultured bacterium | reverse complement strand
CGTTGTCGAGTCTCTGTCGAGCCAGCCGACGTCGACCGTCATCTCGTGGCCCGAACGCGGCACGTATCGCGCTTCGAACTCGGCGGTCCGCTCCTGTCCGCGCGAATCGGCCACCGCAAGGCCCCAGCGTCGGTTGCCCTCTGCTTGCACAGTCCGGGACATGGGCGTGAAGCCCGCCCCCACGGACCTGCCGACGGCCGACAGCGCCACGTTCCCGAGGTTGACGGCTCCGACTTCCACCGGCGTCGGCGAGACCGTCGCGCTCGCACGGCCGGCGAATGCCTGGTTGTCGTCGTCGTCCAGCGACGACAGCGTGTTCTTGTCGACGTCGCTGAGGGCACCCTCGGCTTCGAGCAGCAGCCCATCGGCCGGCGCAAGCGCAGTCCACAGTGTCGCCAGTCTGCGACGCTCGGGCAACGGGTACAGCACCCTCGGCTCCCATTCGCCGAGGCCGCTGCCGACGAAATGGAACACGTGTGAGAAGAAGCCTGGCTCTCGAACGTAGCTCCCGTGCCCCGGCCCAACGCGGGAGAACGTCACGTCGTAGTCGCCTGCATCCGGGCCCGGCGCCGATTCGAAATGCCCGTCAACCAGCACGTAATCCCCGCCGCTCCTCTCGACCTCGCCAGGGCGCGACGCTTCGGTTGGGTCGTCGCCGGCGTTAGCTATCGTGCGCCGCGCCTCGTCGCCGATTGTCAGTGCGAGCGGCTCGTCTGCGTCATCGCCCTCCTGTGCGAAGGACAGCGCCACGCGCCACCGTCGGTCGGACGTCCGGTAGTTGCCCGTGGCAAGCGCGCTCGACCTGCCGTAGTCTTCGGTGGCGTATTCGTAGTCCGCAACGATCCGCATGTCGCCCGTGATCATCCTCGTGCGGGTGAACGTGATCTCTCCGGCCGAGTAATCCATCACGTAGTCGTTGCTCTGGCCTCGCCTCAGCACTTGCCCGTCGAGCCACACTCGCTCGGTGCCGGCTATCACCAGAACGCCCTCGTTGCCCGCGTCGTCGGGCAGGCGATACGGGCCCTGATTTCCGTCGATCACCTGAAGTTGGTGCGTCGTGAACTGGCCGCGGGCCGAGGCAACGCCCGCCGTCACGGACCAACGGTCGTATCTCACGCCTGCCTGAGCGCCTTCGAGGCGGCGCTTGTATACACCGAACTCGCCCGCTCGATGCTCCGTGTCGTAGCTACCCAGCAGCGCCCTGTAGTGCGGGCTTTCGACCTGGACAAGCACTTTGTCGATCTCCCGGAGGTCCTCGGTCGTGCCGTCAGGCTGTATCGGTAGGTTCTGGTCGCTCAGCTCAGCCGTGACGCGAACGTCCTCGGCCACTGTGCCGTTGATGCTGACCCTCAGCGACTGCTCCAACGAGAGGTCCCTGTTGGATGCGACCTGGATGGCAAACGTCTTGGTGCCGCTGATGCGTAGGTCGCCGGACGCCGGCTCGCGTCGTTCGCGAGGAGGTGCGGCCCTCGGCCCCGCTTCCGAGGTGTCGGGAGCAGACTCGACCTGCATCCACTGGGTCCTGGCCGGCCACTCGACCGGAAGGGCGCGGTAGCGTACCCGCATCAACGTCCCGGTGGGCCATGGCCGTGTGAGGCGGATCGCGCGAGCGCCGTAGTCGACGCGGAAGTCGAAGCCGGGGTGCAGAGGGAGCAGGCCGACGCTGACGCCGATCGAGTCTTGCACGAGGATGACGGAGGGTAGCGGTATGGTGGTGTCCGTCGGGGACGCGATTCGGTGGACCAGCTCGTGCCAGCCCACGCGCACGATCGGCTCGGCCGCGCGGCTCTCGGCGCCACAGGTGCAGATTAGCAGCAGGGCCAGGGCCGCCAAGGCCGGGCACGATCGGGGCCGACGTTGGACAGCGCGCGGGGCCTCGCTCAGGTCTTCCGGGCGCCTGCGATGCCTGCCAGGATCTGGTCCTTGACGGCGGTCATCCGTTCGCGCTCCGAAGCGCTGAAGAATCCGAGAGCCGCCAACAACGCGGGGAACAACGCCACGCACGCCAGCTTGACGAGTACGCGGGCCCAGAGCGTTATCTCGGGCACCAGCAACCCGCAGGTTACGGCCGCGGCGCCTGCCGCCACGAGTATCAGGAATCGATTCCATTCGTAAGGTATCGCGTGCACTCTCTGGGTGATGGCTAGCGCCGTCGCTGCCATGCACGCATAAGATACCGTCGTTGCGATTGCCGCGCCCATCGCACCGTGTTCCGGCACAAGCAGAGCGTTCAGAATCAGGTTGGCCACAAGCCCGGTGGACGAGTAGACCGCCAACAGCCGTGTCTTCTTCGGTATCCCGACAGCCGACCCGAATAGCTGGTACGCGCCCAGGAATACATATCCGCCCACGACCCACGGGACGAGCGGCGCTGCGGCCCAATACTCCGGAGCAGCAAACGCCAGCAGCTTCGTAAGCTCCGTACCGAACACCATCAGCCCCGCCGCGGTGCCGATGAAGATCGTCGCCAGATATCGTGCGGTCAGCGCGTGAATCCGTCTTGCGTCGTCTCTTTGTTGTATGGAGAATATGAACGGCGTCCATGCCATGCCGGCTCCCTCGAGCACGATCGTCATGATCATGCCTACGCGGTAGGCATGCGAATAGATTCCGACATCCGCCTCGGTATGCCAGATCGCGATGAAATACCGGTCCGCGCCGAACAGCAGGTAGATTGCCAACTGGTGCGGCAGCAACGGCAATCCGTACGAGAGGATGCCGCGGAGCACGTCCTTGCGCAGCTTGAGCGTGGCCGATCTGATGAGGTCCGGCGCCATCGCGATCGTGACGAACGCGTTTGCCAGGATGGTTGCCTCAAGCGCGCCCCTCAATCCGCGTTCCATCACGAGAAGCAACCAGATCATCGTAACCACCGACATGAGTGCGCCGGCAACCGAGTATGCAGTGTTGCGGAAGGCCCGCATCTGAACGCGATAGAGCGTATAGGCTATGCCCTGCGGCGCCATGATCGTTACGTTGGCCAGAGTGAAAAGGAAGTAGATGACCGACTCGCGTGAGCTATCGCCGAGAACCAGTGAGCTGACCGGCTGGGCGGCCAGAGCCATACTGCCAACAATGACCAGCACGAGAATCAGTCGCCACAAGAGCCCGGTGCCGACAACGGCCGCGCGGTGCTCGGCGGTGTTGTCGTCGTAGTAGTTTCGATTGATCGCCTGCTGAACGCCGGCGTTGAGGAATATCGACAGGACGCTCGCGAACACTTGGAGCATTACCAGCACGCCGAAGTCCGCGGGGGTGAAAACACTGGTCATGACGGGGGTCAGGATGAACCCCACTGCCTTGCCGGCGACGATGCCGATCCCGTACACTGACGAACTCCTGAAGAACGACACGATCTGGCTCGCCGTACTGCTCTCTACCGGTGCGCTCATCTGTCCTCAGAGTTGTTTGGGTATCCGTATGGGGCGCGCTCTATTCCCTCAGACCTGCGCGCAGTAGACCACGTCCGGCCAGTCGCTGTGCACCGATTGCGCGGTCGCCACCTCATGCATCGTAGCGTTCGAGAATACTTCGCGCGCCTGCGCGACGAAGCCGTCCTCGGGACGCGCGGACCAGATTGCGAGCACCCCGCCCACCGTCAGATGGTCCGCCCACGTTCGCAGCCCACGCTCGGTGTAGAGACTCGCGTTCGCGGGGAAGATGATCTGGTTGGGACCGTTGTCCATGTCCAGCAATATCGCGTCGAACGTCGCAGTGGTGCTTTCGAGGTAGTCCCCGATGTCGGCCAGG
>CAZSJP010000558.1:0-3751 GCA_964606675.1 uncultured bacterium | reverse complement strand
CGAGACGTTCGGCTACATAATGTTCATCCGCTACGTGCGCTTCGGCGGCGCTCTGGTGGTGGTGGCGATGTGTCTCTGGCCGTTGCGCCAGACGTTGCGAAGGGCACTGACCCTGATGTGGCGCCCCAGCAAGGCAGGCGACGATGAGCGCCTGATGCGATGGCCTTTGTGGCTGGTGAGCTTAGGTGTGGGCACCTATCTCGTCTGGGCGGTTCGATTCGGGATGTCGCTCTCGACGGCCCTCGGCGCGCTGTTCGTTGCGTTGGTCGTCATAATCGTCATGGCGCGCGTGATAGCCGAGGGCGGCCTGATCTGGTGCAGCATCAGCATCGATCCGATCGTCGTGTGGCCGACTCTGGTCGGCACGACGGCGCTCAGCACTCATACCGTTACCGCCCTGGCGTACACCAGTTTCGTGTCGTTCGCTGCCCGGGCCAATATGCTCCCGAGCGTGATGGACGGGCTCAAGATCAGCCACTCGACAGGAATTCGCCCGCGGCACGTCCTCATCGCGATAGCGGTCGCGCTGCCTGTGGCGTTCGTCGTCGGCGCGGTGGTGGTGCTCAAGATGACGTACGCCAACGGCGGGAATTTCATGCCACTCAACACGTACTTGTTCAGCCCCGACTGGTTGTTCGAGCGGTCGAAGCTGTACTTCACGGAGCAGGTCGGTCCGTCGTGGCCGGCCGTCGGCACGACCGTGCTCGGCGTGTTCATCATGTCGGCCCTCTACATGATGCACCGACGGTTCATCTGGTGGCCCCTCTATCCGCTCGGATTCGTGACGGCCAACTCCGCGGTGATGGTGCATCAGTGGTTCTCGATATGCGTCGGCTGGGTGGTGCGCTCCACAGTCGTTCGTGTCGGGGGTGGCAGGGGATACCGCAACATGGTACCCGCGGCAATCGGCGTGATCGTCGGAGACCTTGCCGGCGTGTTCCTATGGTTCGTCGTCGATGCGCTGGCCGGCACGACCGGCCGAACGATGACCCACCACTCATCTACCTGGTAGCCGTGACGCCGCTCGGCCCGTCGGGCGTCTGAAAAGCCCGCCAACCAGCCTTTGCCCCCGGTCGGTCGGGGGTTAGTTTTATGCGTCTGTCGCAGACTCAGACGCCCATGCGGTCGTCGGATCTGCATGGTTGCAGCGTTCTCACCAGGCCCACAATGGATTCTGAGACTACCCCCGTCACCACCGCCGTCGCTGAAGAAACAAGATCACAGGAACTGCCCGAGAGCTTCATGGCGATCCGCCAACAACGGCTGATCGAGCGAGCTACCGAGTCCGAACGAAGCGCCGACCAGTTCCAGGCGGCCGAGGCACACGACCGAGACGACGAGCCGAGCGGCTCAGCCCGCCCGGGTGCCGGGTCCGCTGCAAGAGGCATAGCGTTCGGTTTGGCCGGCGTGGCATTCCTGAGCGTGGCAACACCGTACGGCGACGCCTACTTGCAGGCGTCAGGGCTCGCCGAGACGTACCTGCCGACCGGCGTGTTCCTGCTCTTCCTTCTGATGCTTGGGCTCAACGTGTTCCTGAAGAGGATCGGCATACCGTTGTCGAGGTCGGAGCTGATGCTAGCCTACGTCACGATGCTGGTCCCTGCCGTGATCCCCTCGCAAGGCCTTGCGCTGCGAGCGCTACCGTTGCTCGTGCAGCTCGACTACTACGCCACGCCCGTGAACGAGTGGGCCGTCAGGCACGGGCCGCACGTCCCCGTCTGGATGGTTCCGCACGGCGACAATCTGGTTCAGTGGTTTTTCGAAGGGTTGCCCGAGGGCCAATCGATCCCATGGGGCCAGTGGGTTCGCCCGCTGGCGCTCTGGTCGTTGCTGATCGTGGGTCTCTACATGATCCTCGTCTCGCTCTCGCTGGCGTTTCGCAAGCGATGGATGGTTGCCGAGAGGCTGCAGTTCCCGCTGGCCCAGGTGCCGCTGATGATCATGGGCGACGACCCAACGCCTTCGCTGGGCTCCAGGATTTTCAAGAACCCGTTGATGTGGGTCGGTATCTCCGTACCGTTCCTCATCCACACTCTCAACGGGCTACACGAGTATTTTCCCGTAGTGCCCGGCATCACGCTCACCGAGTTGCAACTCGGTCAGATGTTCTCCGGGTCGCAACTGCTCACCAACAAGCCGTTCGTCACGTGGGCGGAGACCAAGATCAATTTCTACTGGTCGATCATCGGCATCAGCTACCTTCTCCGATCGGAGGTGTCGCTGAGCGTGTGGGTGTTCGAGTGGTTCTACAAGTGGCAGCCGGTCGTCTTCGAGACGGTCGGGATCGGCAACGGCATGCACAACTGGACTCCGAAACACACGTTCGGCTATTCGCTGTTCGCGCGGTATGAACGCCTTGGTGCCGTGCTTGTCGCTTCGAGCGTGCTCATCTATGCCTCGCGCATGGAGATCAGGGACATGGTCCGTGCGGCGGTCGGACTGCGCGATGCCGGCGGCGAGCGCGACGAGAGTGCGATCCCTTGGTGGGGTTTCTGGGCCTTTGTCATCGGTATCGCCATCTACCTTGGTTGGATATCGGCCACCGGCATGTCTATGGTCGCCGGTGTGATTCTGCTCATCTTCTTCCTGCTTATCGCGGTGACGACCGCGCGAATCGTGGCCGCAACGGGCCTCCTATGGGTCTTCGACTTTTTCGTACCGATGCACGGCCTGGCGAAGATCATGGGGACGGCCAGGCTCGATCCGCAGACTTTCACGAATGTCGGTTTCGTGGATTTTGCCGCCCTCCACAATCGCACGAACATCATGCCGCAGACGCTCGATGGCATGAAAATCGCCCGTGAGTCCGGCATCCGGCAGGGGCACTTCTTCCTGGGTATGACGCTCGGCATCGCCACCGCGATAGTGATCTCCTGCGCGATGGTGATATGGCTTGCGTACACGTACGGTGGCGAAAACCTCCAGGGATGGTCGTTCAAGAACGGCGGCACGTGGCTTTTCGAGAGGGTGACTGGCTTCCAGCAATATCACGTATTCACCGACTGGACGGTGCTCGGCTGCATGTCCGCTGGGGCGGGATTCATGGGATGGCTGCTATATATGCACCGCTCGTACCTGTGGTGGCCGCTCCATCCGCTGGGTTACATTATCGGCGGGACAGTCGCATCGACACAGATCTGGTTCCCAGTGTTTCTGGGCTGGACGGCCAAGGCGCTCGTGCGGAAGCTGGCAGGCGCCGCGGCGTGCAACCGTTTCAAGCCCGTCGCGATCGGGCTGCTGATCGGCGAGTTCGGTAGCGTGGGACTGTGGTTGGTGATAGACGCGCTCATGGGAACGACGCTCCATCGTGTGTTCCCAACGGTCAAGCCATTCTGATTGCCTGGGTTCGGGCACCGGACCTGGCGATCCGATTTCGCGACGCGATTCATCGGGCCGCGGTACGTAGGAAAGGCTAGATATGGACTCCGACACCCAGGCCCCGACCGACTACGATAGGTTGCCCGAGCTGCCGTACGCGCTCAAAGAGCACCGCCGGCAGCGTATGGTCGAGCGGGAGTCGGAGGTCTTTCAGGCCGACGACCCGCTCCGAGCGACCGAGGAGCACCGGGCGGATGGGACGGGCCAGGCAGGCCCGCAATCCGGAACGTCGTCTCCGTTCAAAGGCATCGCGTTCGGCTTGGCCGGCGTCGTGATCCTGAGCATAGTAACACCCTATAGCGACGGCTATTTGCAGGCGTCGGGCCTGGCCGAGACCTACCTGCCCACCGGCGTGTTTCTGGCATTCCTCGGC
>CAZSJP010000557.1:0-3751 GCA_964606675.1 uncultured bacterium | reverse complement strand
GATACGCCGGCCGGCATAGTCTCGATCAAAGGAGATCTTTCTCTTTCGAGGAAGTAGGACCCGCGGCGAGCCATTCGTTCCCTTTGACCGCCCCGGGCACATTCAGTTGGTTGACGCCCACGTTCACCCGCATGGGTCGCAGCGTCTTCCTCGTACGAGCGGGCTGATCGCATGCCTTCAGATACCTGGTCTGCGTTCTCGTCGGCCGCTTCTCCCGTTGATCCGCTTGTGCGATGGACGTTTCGGGGTCCGCCACCATGCCGGCGTACCGCCGCTGGACCTCGTACAGTGCCAGCCTGCACATCACTATGTTCTCTACCAGCAGCCGCTCCAATGGACGTGACGTCCGGTACCCCAGTTCCTGGGCTTGCCTCTCCATATCGACCTCAAGACCCTCCCCTGTGCTGCGCTGGTTCTTGGCCACATATTCCAGCATCGCCGCACGAGCGAATGCTCCTGCGTCACCGTACAGCCTGGACAGGACGGGGTAGTCACGGATGTGTCGCTGGAGCTCAGCCAGATCTTTGCGGTCAGGCTTCTTCATAGGGCATCAGCGACGGGTGCCTGCCGAGATGCGACAGCATGGCACCATGCTCTGACGTCTCCGAACGGAGGCGTCGCTCATCATCGGTCAGCTATCGATCGAAAAGCGACTGGGGCCTCCGAACAAAAACAACGGCGGGCGCGTACACCTGCGCGGCAGCACCCCCCGCTACTCTGTCGGGCAGCCTGTCGATGAGCCTGCAGTCTGAGGAGACATCGGCCCAGACTGACGTCTCCGGCACGATCACCACAACCACGTGGACCGCAGCCAACCAGCCCTACCACGTCACTGCCGCGTGTACCATCGCAGCGGGCAACACGCTCACCATCGAGCCGGGCGTCGACGTGCTCTTCGATGCCGACGCGAATTTCGTCGTCGAGGGCGCTCTTGATGCCGTCGACAAGGAGAACGACAGCACCCGCTTCCTCAAGGGAACCGCCGCCGAATGGAGTGGCGTGAGCATGTCCGGGGGCGACACGAGCACGATCGCCTATGCCCGATTCAGCGGTCTCGTGGCGGGATATCTGGACCCCAATGGCGCCATCCTCGCCGACGGCGTCTGGCTGGACCTCTCGCATGCCGTGATCCGGGGCAACTCGGCAGAGAATTACGGCGGCGGACCGTCAGCTGTCAACAACCCCATTTGGCGCTGTCAGACTGCACAATCAGCGGCAACAGCTCTGACACAGACGGCGGGCTGTACATCGACGGCTCGACCGCGACGCTGACGCACCGCACGATCAGTGACAACTCAGGGATTGCATAGACCTGTGACATGGTCAACATTCGTACGGAGACATGGTATACACATTGAGCGAAGTACCATTGACATCCAGGAAGGAGGTCTGTGATGCCATGGCGGGAGTGTAGTGCAATGCCTCTTCGTGAGGGGTTCGCGCAACTGGCTGCGGCGGACGGTTCGAACGTGCGGGAGCCTTGTCGACGGTTCGAGATTAGTCCGCGAACGGGGTACAAGTGGCTCGATAGATGGCGAGAGTCGGGTCGTGCCGGTTTGGCGGATCGCTCTCGTCGTTCGCAGCATAGCCCGACGCGGAGCCGGGCTAGGCGACGCATCCAGAGACATCTGCTAGCCCCGGTGGGATCCGCTTACACGTATGCGCCACGATCGGTGGAGTGCAAATCATCGACCGGTGGTGCGCTCCTCCGCTTTGGCCGCGCCAGACACCGCCCGGTTCATCTTCTCCGCAACTACGCTCGCATGCGCGTCGATCGGGTGCGCATATCCCCTCACCATGGCGAGGGTCCTGTGGTCGAGTACCTCGGCGATCTCTGCCAGCGTGGCGCCATTCATCGCGAGATAGGACGCGGCTGTGTGGCGGAGGTCGTGGAAGTGGAAGTCTTCGATATCGGCACGCTTCATAGCGTATCTCCAGGCCGATTGGATGTCGATGAGTGTCGGCTCTCGATAGCGGTGCAGCGAAGACGTAGTTCGTTTCGATTCGGCGCACCTTGTCTAGCTCGCGAAGCAGCTCGAGTGCGTGCTCGGTCACCGTTACGGCTCGGGCCTCGCCAGTCTTGGTGTCGTCTGGCAGAAGAGTGATGACTCGCCTTCCGAGATCGACCTTTCCCCACGTCAGGTCTGTGATTTCGCTGCGCCGCATCCCCGTGCTGATGGCGAGCACAACAACCGTGTACAGGTAGGGGTCCTTGCTCTCACGGCAGGCTGCCAGCAATCGGGTTCGCTCATCGTCGGACAGGAAGCGAACGCGACCAGGTGGTTCGCGAGGTCTCGTGACGTTGCGCATCGGGTTGTCGCCGACCCAGCCCCACTCCTTCATCGCGACGGTGAGGAGGTGACTCAGCACCGCCATGTACCGGTTGACTGTGCTGGGCGCGCGCGGGGTACTTGATCGCGTAATGCCTCTGGCCAACTCGTCGCGGGCCTCCCCGATCACGGCCGGCGTCACGTCAGCCAGGGCGAGGCGGCCCATGTGCTCTCGCCACCACGAGAGTTGCACCTGTTGAGGTGCCTGGCTCGTCGGTTTTTCCCCCGGCAATATGTCTCGCGCATAGCGGTCCATCGCCTCAATCAGCGTGTGCCGCTTCGATTCCGCAGCCCTGAAGTACCGACCGGCCTTCAGCGGCTCGCCGCTGCCAGGATTCGTGCGCGGCACGGACGAGCGAGGTCGCGTCAGAACTCGCGGCGGATGCTGTCGAGTATCGGCTTCAGTCCGTGGTCGAGCCTCAGTGCTTCCTCGTATGCCTGGTCAGCTTCAGCCGCTTGCCCGAGGAGGAGGTGCGATATCATGCTGTTCACCCAGAAGCCCCCTTCGTCTGGGTCGAACTGGATGGCGCTGGCGAAATCACCGATCGCTTGCTCCCAGATCACCTCGGCTTGAGCGCGTCTCTCCACCGGATCGTCCCTGAGGAATCGGACACGGCCACCCTCGTAGTTCCGAGCCAGTCCTCGGGAGTTGAAAGCGTTAGCGAATGAGGGCCGGAGTTCGATGGCTCTGGTGCTGGCCTCGATCGCCCGGTCGAACTGGTTGCGCCTGATGAGCCGAGTCGCGCGCTCGTACCAAGCGTCGGGGCCGGCGCCCGGCGCCATCAGAGGCAGTTCCAGTCGCCCCTGGAAGCGGCTGATATCGAGGCGCAAGAGCGTTGCGACTTCGTCAGTCTCCGGGAACTCAACCGCGAGCGAGTCGATCATGCCACACGGGTAGCGGTGTCGGCCCTCAGCCACCGACCATTCGCGCATGTACCCCCTCGTCTTCTGCTGGCGGTATTCCGCAAGCCCTGCTCTCCACGCATCCGTGAATGCGTGGCCGAACATCGTTGTTTCCACGGGGAGCCAGGCGTGCTCGGCGGCAGTCTCGTCAGCGGGGTCGGTCCATGTGACGAAGTCGTCTTTGCTCAGGAAGAGACCCGTCTCCAGCGCCTGAGCTGGCGTGAGGTCCGTATCGAACATCAGATACACGTGTCCCCACACCGGATCGAAGACATCCAGGAGCGCCGTGGGTATGCTCTGCTGCTCCAACAGCGAGGCGTAGAGCACTGTGCAGTCGTCGCAGTCGCCAAGACGCGAACGGAAGATGTCGACAGGATACTGTATTGTATCGAAGATCGTTTTCGCATGAGCAGTGTCGCTCGCTATCTGGTAGTAAGGCGTCCTGGGATCGGGGTTGTAGGACACCCCGTACTTCCCTATTGCATCGAACAGAACCATCGCCTTGCCTACGTTGGGGC